>CAXYKR010000186.1:0-8246 GCA_964277815.1 uncultured Mucilaginibacter sp.
CGGTATAACGGCGTACTGGAGCCTGCCAATTTTAAGGCGGTGCGTAACAATTTGAGAAAGAAAAATATGCTCAGCCTGGCAGCGCCTTATTTGAAAAATAGCGGTATGCTGTCGGCCAATCTGTATAAAGAGGAGATTGAGCGGGCGCTGAAAACGCAGGGCGTAAGCGGCTTCCAGTTACTCGACCTGCACGATTTTCCGGGGCAGGGCACCGCGCTGGTCGGTATCTTAAATGCTTTTTGGGAAACCAAAGGAATCATCACTCCCGAAACATTCAGGCAGTTTTGCAGTCCGGTGGTGCCGTTGCTGCGTTTTGATAAGGCTGCTTACGCCGGTGACGAAACATTCACGGCATCGGCAGAAGTGGCTAACTATAGCAGTAAAACTATTAGCGACGAAGTTAGCTGGACCGTTACCACGCGTGACAAAAAAGTGCTCTTTCAGGGTAGTATGGGCACAACGCGTTTGCCCATCGGAAATAGCCAGGCCTTAGGTAATATCAACATCCCTTTAAAGACCATTAAGCGGGCTGAGGAATTAACGGTTACCCTCTGCCTCAGAAACGGAAAGCAGCACAACGAGTGGAACATTTGGGTTTACCCGGAAATTACGCCGGCTCTTTCGACTAATGCTATTTTTACCACCTCGGCCGATAGTGCTTTAGCGCTGCTCAAACAAGGTCGTAATGTAGTGTTTAACCCGGATACATCGATCATTAAAGGTATTGACGAGCGATTTGCGCCGGTTTTCTGGAGCCCAGTACATTTTCCGGACCAGCCGGGTAGCATGGGGTTGTTGATTGATAACCAGCACCCGGCCCTGGCCAATTTCCCGACCGAAACCTACAGTAACTGGCAATGGTGGGATTTAGTAACCAATTTGCGGTCAGTTCAACTCGACGATTTAAAACCTCAACCTACCCCCATTATACGGGTAATCGATAATTTTTTCCGCAATCGTAACCTCGCGGTTTTAACAGAATTTAGCATGGGCAAAGGCAAGCTCTTGCTATGCACTATGGACATGCATCACGATTTAGCCCATCGCCTGGCAGCCCGGCAACTTAAAAGTAGTTTGTTACAGTATGCAGGTAGCGCAAAGTTTAATCCTAACCAGCCCATCACCGAAAATCAATTATTACAGATGATAAAGAACCAATAACGGTGGTTTGATTTCAGTTAAAAAAGCGGACTTCGTAGTGTAGCTACAAAAGCAACAAGGCCTTCTCATTTACTTTTACGCAAATGCGAAGGCCTTATTGTTATCAAAAATGCTTATTGGTTAAGCAAGCTTTTTGGCCTTTCGAGTTTTAATAAGGAAGGTAGCGAATGCCGCCAGTACTAGCATTACACCAGCCAACTTAATGGCATTGACAGGATTTCCTCCCAGCCACGACTCATAATAAAGCGGCATGGTAACATTTTGCAGTAACATAGGTATCACAATAAACATATTAAATATACCCATGTAAATACCGGTACGCTCGGGTGGTATGCTGCCTGCCAGTATAACGTACGGGTTACCCATCATGCTGGCCCAGCACAAACCCAGGCCGGTTACCGCGATAAAAACGCCTGCCTCATGCTGTACATGACCTATGGCAAACAGTCCTACACCAGCGGCAATCAGGCAGCAGCTATGCACCAGTTTAGGGCCTAAGGTTTTGACTAGTTTTACCAACAAAAAGGCTGATATAAAGGCAATAAAGTTATAATATGCACCTATTTGCCCGGCCAGTATATCTGACTGCCTGAAAGCCGATGCCTGGCTGCTATTAAATACCGTATGAGATAAGCACTTGGCAATGTATATCCAGTAAATAAACATGGCGTACCAGCTTAAAAACATCATGGGTATCATCTGTTTCATGGTAGCCGGCATAGTTTTAACAGCCGAAAATATATCAACAAATATAGCTGCTACGCCTTTGGATGATTGCTGCAGGGCTGCCAGTTCTTCGGGCGGCAGTGGGTTTTCTTTAGTGGTTTTCAGCGTCCACAAAATGGAGCTGATGGAGATAACAGCACCTATACCGAAAGCAATTATGGTAGTTACCGGTATATGATGAGAGTTAACCGCAAATTTGTTTACACCGAAATAAATGAGCAACGTAGGTGTGAGGTAAGACAACGTTTGTCCCAAACCGGTGAAGGCGCTCTGCGTTAAAAAACCGGCCGAATGCTGTTCTTCGGGAAGTTTATCGCTCACAAATGCCCGGTAAGGCTCCTGGGTAATGTTATTGGAGGCGTCTAATATCCACAATATGCTGGCGGCCATCCATACCGAGGTGCTGTAAGGCATTAATAGAAGGCACAAACTACAAAATATGGCACCTACTAAAAAGTAGGGTGTACGGCGACCCCAACGGGTAACCGTTTTATCGCTCATGGCACCAATAATGGGCTGTAAAATCAGTCCGGTTATAGGGCCTGCCAGCCACAAGTAGGGGAGGTTTTTTTCTTCGGCGCCCAGGTAAGAGTAAATGGGGCTCATGTTGGCCTGTTGCAGGCCGAAGCTATATTGCAAACCCAGGAACCCGAAGTTCATGTTGATGATTTGCCAGAAAGAGAGTTTAATCTTCCCAATTTTCATTGATATTAGATTTAAACAACCCTTACCGGGCTGCCTGGTTTAAACACGCTAAATTGCTATCCACAACAAGGTTAGCTAAGGGCTCGTGGGCGCTAATCAAACCTCTTTCTTTCTGTAACACGCTTTCAATGAAATCATCAATGGTTTCGCGGCTGCGTTCCAGTCGGTTTTCGCGTGTTTGTTGATAATCAGTGTTGATGAAAATACGAAAGTCTATGTTGGTAAGCATCGAAGTGTAAGTGCCTTCAACAATGACCACATTTACGCCAGCAACGTCTATCGTTTTAAATTCGCGTTCATCGGTAACCCAGTTCATATGCGGTATTTGCAATTCGTCAACCTGTTTTGATTTGATGATGTTGATGTCGTTTTCCAGGCGTTCGGCATCTACCTCATGGTACCCAATGTGGTTAAAATCGGCTACCCGGGCGTTATGGTTCTGGCGCGGCGGTAGCTTAAAATAATCATCCTGGTGCAGTAATACGCTTTTTAACCCACGAGTTTCCAATGCTTTTTGCAGTGCTGTGCTTAAGGTGGTTTTTCCGCATCCCGACTGCCCGGCAACGCTGATTGCTAAAACACTTTGCGTAGGTAACGTTAACTGACTTAAAATACTTTCGGCGCAGTTGTTAAACCGGTGATGGGTGATGATGTGTTTAACTGCAGGTGGTGGTAATATCTGCAGCAAAGGCTGCTCATTGCTGAGCGCAGCCTTTGCCAATAAATAACCTGAAGCGCTGAAGCAAAGGTTTTTAACACCACCAGCTTCACCGCCATGCATGGCATAGTATTCTGCAAAAGGGTGTTGCGCCGCCGAGGCTTGCAGGTTTGCCGTGATGCTGTCGCTGGTTTGTTCGGCCAGCTGTTTTTGCCCGGCCACTATCAATCCCGCCACAATAAAACCGTTAACCACCGGCCATATGCCGCCATTGTGAAAATGGCCCGGCCTGTTTTTAAAATTAAAGCTATGGTTATTCTGCAATTGCTCAAAGGCTGGGTCATCCAAACCAATTTCTGGCCAAAAAGCGGGTATGCCTTTGTTACCGTACTGTTGCAGTGTTTGCTGCAATTGGCTGGCCAGCAGGTCACGGCTTTCGGCCGATGGAATATTGAGCATCAGCAGCAACCCGATACTCCAGCTATCAAACCGCTCCACACGGTCGCCCGGCGAAAAGGAGGCAATAAAGTTACGGTCCAGTCGGTAGCCGGATATGGCCTGTTGCTGCACCTGCGTGTATAAACTACCGGTAAGCGGTTGCTCAAATAAGTAATGTTGTTTAATGGCCGACTTCACCGTTGCGGCTTTGTCTGTCCATAAGGGCTCGTCAAACAAGCCACCGGCCAGGCTGAGCGCCCAGTAACGTAATAGTTGGTCGTACAGCACGTAGCCATGGGTAATATATTCGTCTGCCCAGTTACCGCTCATGGGCACGTACATCAGGTGTTTACCGTTAAACTCCCAGGCATCAGCCAGGTCAAATATCTTAGCAGCTTGTGCTTTTACTTCGGCTGCAAAGGTACTGTCGGGATAGTGCTGTAAATAACTTACGGCGCCTACAATCCACCAAAAGCTGGCATCGGTACGGCCGGCAGTGCCACCAAAGCTTACCTTGGCAGGCCGGTGAGCAGTATTAATAGCAACGTTTGAGGGTATTTGCCCGTGTGCATTGGCAGCCGACTGCAATACCTTTAGAGAATTACGGAAGGCATTTTGCAACTCGTCTATGCCATTAGTTAAAATGGCAAGCCCGGTAACTACGCTATCCCTGGCCCAAACATGGGTATAATTATCAGGAGCATCTGCAGATGCCAGTAATACACCATTTTGCACCGCCTTGCGTATTACGTTAACAGCCTCGTCACTTAACTGGTACTTATGCATGGTTAAAATTACCTGTTTAATAGTCAAAAAAAGATATAGCCGGTTGCTGCTGAATAGCTAACCGGCTATGTAATGATTTTTAAAAATTGAATGCAACGGTTGCTGATATGGTACGGCCGGTGATAGAACGTGCCCGCACGATGTTGCTTTGGTTGTTTACAATAGTACCGTCTTCAGCCTCGGTAAAGCCCATCACATTAAAGATGTTGTTACCGTTTACAGAAGCCGACCAGCGTTTGTTAACCTGATACAAGATGAACGGGTTAACATACACATAAGCAGGTAGCTTTAGCGAGTTAACATCCTGGGTAAACGAGCTGGTAGTGCCCAAAACGCTTGCACCTAATGAGAATTTGCGTACGTTGAAAGTAGGCGTTAAGCTGTAAATAAAATCAGCCTGGCGGCGTGGCTTGTTGCCTTTATAAGCGCCGGCCACAATGCGTGCGTGGGTGTAAGTAACGTTACCGCGTAAATCAAAATAGCTGGTTAGGTTGGCTACGCCTTCTAACTCGGCACCAAACGAGCGGTAGCTGTTTTGGATGATGCGTTGCGTAGTTACCTCAAACTCGCCGGCCTCGTCGGTATGGGCGTAAAAGCCGGTTAGGAACAAGCCACCGCGGTTATATTTGTATTTGTAGCCTAATTCGCCCTGGTTAATGCGGTTATATTTACCGGCAGCGCTGCCGTCAGCAAAAATAGTAGGGGTAAATAAAATACGGTCGGCTTGGGCGGATGCGCCTGAGCTGTAGCGGGCAAATAGAGCTGATGAGGCATCAAGTAAATAGTTTAAACCTACCGAGTACGATAAATAGCTGTAGTTGTAATTTACCGGTTTGGCAGTAGCGTAATTAATAGCAGATACGCTTTGCTCGTTAGCGCCTATCACACCATCATTGTTTACATCAAAGCTACGTTGTGTATTGCCCGAGTAGTTGCCGCGCACACGGCCCATATCATACCGGATGCTACCATCAATGTTTAGTTTTTTGTTTAAATCAACGTTGATGCCTGCGTAGGGTGCCGAAATATCGTAGCTGGTGTTGTAGTTACGGTGTAAGTTACCCCACACCGGTACGCCGTAGGCAAACAGGCCATTGGTGGTTTGCGAGGTAGTTCCGGTGGTGATGTTTAGTGGCTGGGCATTTTTACCCTCCAGACTGGTGAGGTAAGAGTTAAACTGCCAGTCCATATTGATATTCTGGCTCGATTTGTAGTAGCCAGCGGTAAGGTTAACATTATCAATCTTTTTCTTCAGCTTAAAATCGTTGATGAAGTTATTGAAGTTGTTCAGTTTGGCATCGAACATATGGATAATCATGGCCTGTCCGTTATAAGCCTGTCCGGTAACGGCACTGGTTACGGTAGCGCCGGTAAGGTTACGACCGGTAGCCGATGCAATTTGGGTAAGCATAGCACTTAATGAACCTGCGGCAGCGGGGAAAGGCGCGATAAACTGGCCATTATTGAAAGATGCGCGGCCACGGTCTTCAATAGTCCAGTTGTTACCTAAGTCAAACTGTAATTCAGCACCGATTGATTTTGACACCGGGTGCATACCATTACGTACATCGCTTACATAGGAGTTTCCGTTAGAACCTAAACCCTGAGTTTGTAACAAGTAAGGGCTTTGTAAAGCGCCGTGTTTAATATCGAAACCGCTCAACGACCTATACTCTGGAGAGCTATTGGTTCCGGTTACCGATACCGGCATAGGCAGGTAAGCGGCTGCGCGGTCATCCAAAAATTTCAGGTACACACGGGCGTAGCCGTTGCTGAACTGCTTGGTAAGGTTAGCCTTAAACTGCCCGCCGTTGTTGGCCTGAAAACCGGCGGTACGCGGACCTTCGCCCTGACGGTAAAAACCGCCCACATGGAAGCTCAGCCCGTTGCCGATAGGAGCGCCGTAATCAAAATCGGTCCGGAAGTTTTGATAGTCTACACCAGCGGTGGTAGACAGGCTTCCGCCTTCGACATTGCCTGTTTTGCTCAAAAAGTTGATGATACCGGCGGGCGAGTTGGTAGCCAGCGTAGATGCCGAACCACCGCGGATAGCTTCGATACGGTTGATGTTTTGGTCGGCACGTAAAAAGATGTCGGCCGTGCCAAACGAGATATCACCAAATTGCAATACGGGTAAGCCGTCTTCCTGCAATTGCAGATACTTGGAACCGCCTGATGACAGCGGCACACCACGCACGGTAATGTTGGTATTACCGTCACCACCTGATGCTTCGGCACGTATACCCGGTATCGACTTAAAAATTTCGGCGGTGGTGCGTGGGGCTGCTTTGGCAATATCGGTGAGCTTAACGCTGCTTACCGATAAGCTGGTGTTTAACCGGCTGGCCTGGTTGTTTACCGCGGTAACTACCACCTCGGTAAGGGCCATAGCATCACCGCTGCTCAGTACAATGTTAACAGTATCAACACTGCCTGCGCTTAAATCAACCGTTCTTTCAACTGCTGCAAAGCCGGTGTAGCTTACCCGTATTTTAATGCTTTTTGACGGAAGATTGTTGAGGGTAAAAGTACCGGTAACGTCGGTTGCGGCACTGCGTGGTACGGTAAGGCATTGTACGGTAGCGCCAACTAAAGGCTCGTTGTTTTTGTCGGTTACCTTGCCTTTTAACGATTTGTTGTCTTGTGCAAAGATTTTAACTGCACACAACAGTATGCAGATTAACAGTATAGGTTTTTTCATGAATATAGGTTTTGCTTAGTTGGTGATGTAAAGCTAAGCGCCTGAGGTATAGTTATTAGCGATTTTGCTGCTAAATTTGATGCAAACGTTTTCGCAAATGTTTGCGGAAACGTTTGTTGTTGAAAAGTTGCTATATTGCCGTACCAATTTAACCCATGAAACCTACCGTTACTTTAAAGAAAATAGCAGAGATGCTCAACATGAGTATTGCTACTGTTTCGAGGGCTTTGAAGAATCACCCGGATATTTCGGCCGAAACGCGCCGGAAGGTGCAGGAACTGGCCGGCACGCTCGATTATATCCCTAATGCTTATGCCATTAGCCTGCGCACCAATAACAGTAAGGAGTTTGGGGTAATTATGCCTTCTATATCTAACTCATTTTATCAATCGTTTATCGGTTCGCTGGAAGAGGAGGCACGGAGGTACGGTTACTCGCTGGTGATATTACAATCTGGCGACGACCCGGCTATCGAACTGGAAAATATCAGGAAATGTAAGAATGCCCGTATGTCGGGTATTTTTTTGTCGATTACATCGGCTACTGAGGATATCAGCGAGGTGTTGAAGTTAGACAAGCTTAACATCCCCACCATCTTTTTTGATAAGGTACCGGCTTATGCGGCCTGCAACAAAGTTTGTACGGCCGACGTACGGTCTACCCAGTTGGCGGCCGAATTGCTGTTGAGTAAAAGTAAAAAACGGGTGCTGGCCATCTTCGGCAACCCGAGTTTATCCATCACCCAAATCAGATTGAAGGCTTTTGAAGAGGCTATGCTGTCAGCTAAGGCAAAAAAGAATTATACCTTGGCTTACGCACATAATTCGCCCGATGCCGCGGCCTGTCTTAACGAAGCGATGAGCCAAAAGAACCAGCCAGATGCCGTTTTTTGCATGAGCGACGAAATATTGATGGGCGTGATGAAAACCGTACAGACCCTGAAAATACCTGTCCCTGAAACGTTGGGCATTGTAGCCATCAGCGACGGCTTCATTCCGCAATTGTATTACCCCGAAATAACTTATGCCGAAACCAGCGGATTTAAATTAGGTAAACTGGCCTTTAGCCGCA
>CAXYKR010000187.1:0-11006 GCA_964277815.1 uncultured Mucilaginibacter sp.
GTCTTAGCCGATATAAAAAAAATAAACGTAACGACCTTTATTCCCGAAGATGACCTGCGATCGTTGAAGCTGGGTCAAGAGGCTGCGGTAACCGTGCCGGCAATTAATAAAAACTTTATAGGCAGCATCGTCGAGATCGGCGCCGCGGCCGATGCTGAATCCCGCTCGTTCGCCGTGAAAATTACCGTTGAAAATAAGGATCTCCAATTACGTCCCGGGATGATAGCAGAAGTAAGAATTGCATCCTCCAAACCTCAGATAGTAATCAGTATACCCACTGAGGCCGTTGTTAACGACCCGGGCAACCAAAGCTATGTTTATGTAGCTGATCAGAAGTCTCAAAAAGCCTTTAGGAGAAACGTAAGCCTCGGAGGGATAGTGGGTAACAGGATTGAGATCAAATCGGGCTTAGTCTCTGGCGATGTGATTGTTACAGCAGGACAAAATAAGCTGACAAATGGCAGTCATATCCGTACTTCCGGCGATTAATGTACACTAAAAAGCCGGACACCTTGAGTATACGCTTGCCTTTAATACACACTCTTGCACCCTTTAATTTATATTAATACTATGAACTTTATAGAAGCGGCTCTTAAATATAAGCAGGTAACACTGGCTATTTTATTGATGTTATTTGCGATCGGTGCAAATTCACTGTTAAACATGCCCCGCCGCGAAGATCCTAAGATCACCATCAGGACCGGCTTGGTAATCGCCTCTTTTCCTGGCGCCTCATCGGTACAAGTGGAGGAGCAGGTCACTAGAAAGTTGGAGCAGTATCTTTTCCACTATGAAGAGGTTGATAAAGCTAAAACTTACTCCACTACAAAAGACGGGAATGTGGTAGTTAACGTTGAACTCACCGAGAATGTCAAACAGCCGGATATATTCTGGAACAAGCTCAGGCACCAACTCTTGTTTACACGAGAGGTTGACCTTCCAAAAGGGGTGATCGGGCCGATGGTCGATTCCGACTTTGGCGATACGGAAGCTATCGTGGTTGCCCTCGAAAGCGGGTCAGCAAGTTATGAGGAGCTTAAAAGTTATGCGCAGAAAACTGAAGACCTATTGCGAAAACTAAGGGGTGCATCCAAGGTCAAGCGTATCGGCGACCAAGGCGAAGAATTGCTGGTCTCGTCTACCTCAGAAAGGCTGGCACAATACGATCTGAATTTTCCGCAGGTCATGCGGGTCTTGCAGGCGCAAAATACCATATCGCCCAGCGGCGAGATCAAAACTGCAGCGAACCAAACGCCGATGTACGCCAACGGGTATTTTCGTACAGAGAACGATCTGGCGGAAATGATTATCGGACATTCACAGGAAGGCTTGCCCATACGGCTTGGCAATGTGGCAACTGTCGAGCGAAAGTATAATGAACCTGAAAGCACGATCACAGTGAACGGTAACAAAGCATTGTTGCTCGCCATACAAATGTACGAAGGCAACAACATAGTGGATTTTGGCAAGGCGGTGGAAGCAACGCTGAACCAAGCCAGGGAATTTATCCCCTCCAAAGTGAAGTTGACAACGCTCGTGTCGCAACCTGCTATGGTACATGATAGTATCTCGCATTTTATCAAGGAGTTCTTCTTGGCTATCCTTTCGGTCATCGTCGTGATCATCCTATTGCTCCCTTTCCGCATTGCAGCGGTAGCGGCCACGGCCATACCCATGACGGTAGCCCTAACCTTTGCCCTGCTGAATGTGTTGGGTATCGAGCTTCATCAGGTGTCACTTGCCGGGCTGATCTTGGTTTTAGGCATGGTGGTGGATGATGCGATCGTGATCGCCGACAATTATGTGGAACTGTTGGACGAGGGTGTAGATCGCTGGCAGGCGGCCTGGCGCTGCGCCTATGATCTGCTGGTACCGGTACTTACCGCTACGGTTACTATTATAGCAGCGTTCATGCCCATGACATTGATCAAAGGATCTACCGGAGAGTTTATTTTTTCATTGCCCATCACTGTAGCGGTTGCCCTTTTATCCTCATACTTTGTGGCTTTAATTCTCACCCCCTTACTATGTTATACCTTTATAAAAAAAGGCTTACACCAACCTGTCACCGAAAACGGACAGACAACGCAGCCGCAAAAAAAATCCTTACTGACTTACATGCAGAGTGGATATGAACGGACACTGAATTGGGCTGTTCAACATCCTAAAACAACTATTATTACCAGTGTTGTATTTGTGCTGCTGACCGGGCTGGTCTTTAAACTAGGTGTGCGTGAGTTGTTTTTCCCTCCCGCCGAACGCAACCAGTTCGTGATTGAGCTTCGGATGCCTACGGGCACCAAACTGGAAAAAACCAGTGCCGCTATACACAAAGCAGAAGAGCTGATCAGGCACGACAAAAGGTTGACCTCTTATGCGACGTTTACAGGAACATCCGCCCCTCGCTTTTATTATAACTTTTCGCCGGAACTGCCAGCCTCCAATTATGCGCTGATATTACTGAACACCGTAGACGTTGCAACCGCTGAAACTATGGCGGAGGAACTGAGCAGCAAGGTGAATAATCTTGTCCCTGAGGGCACATTTTTCGTTAAGCTCATGCAGCAGGGTAATGATCTGAAGGCACCTGTGGAAGTACGAATTGTGGGTGAGGATATAGCGAAGCTTAAAACGATTGCTGCTCAGATAAGCCAGATCATGAAAAATCAAACAACGAGCCGCCTGGTGAGGTCCGACAACAGCGAAGATTATTATGCTTTACTAATAACGCCAAATGAAGAAGGGCGCCGGATGGGATATACCACAGAAAGCATTGCCCAGCAGGTTTCAGCCGGTTTTGCGGGCACAACCGTTTCGACTCTTTATGAAGGAAATAAACCGGTGAACATCGTATTTAGGCTTAACGCCGCGGTGCGAAGAAATACTACTGATCTACAATCTATGTACCTAACTTCTCCGCTTTCCAATGTATCCGTACCGCTAGCGCAAATCGCTGAATTTAATCCGCAATGGTTCACCGGCAAAATTATACGACGCAATGGTGTTAGGGCGATTACCATACAAAGTGAAATTCAGTCACACGCGCTACCTGCGGAACTATTAAAATCAATACGTCCTGATGTTAACCGTATTCACCTGCCTGTTGGCTATCATATCGAGTATGCGGGGGAGGAAGGTGGTAAAGCCGAGACCGAATCAGACCTGGGAACCGCATTATCTATCAGTCTGGTCTTGATCTTCTTTATCCTGTTGTTCCAGTTCCGTAACATTAAGGAAGTGCTTATCATCATGGCTACCATACCATTAAGTCTGTTCGGTGCTGTTGCAGGGCTGGCTGTAACAGGCAATAATTTCAGTTTTACGGCATTTATCGGGTTAATCTCCTTGTCGGGCATTGTGGTGCGCAATGCGATCATTCTTATCGATCATACCAACCTTCTCATTAAACAAGGGGAACCGATATATATGGCCGCTATGGAGGCAGCCAAGAGGAGGCTACGACCTATTTTTCTTACGGCCATGTCTGCTGCGGTTGGTGTATTGCCCATGATCATTTCGGGCTCGCCCATGTGGGCCCCGCTGGCCAGCGTACTGGCTTTTGGAGTGGTGTGGAGTATGATTATGGCGTTACTCACCGTCCCGGTCATGTACATAGGTTGCATTAGTACCAATGACAAAAAATATCATTTCCCAGAGACCATTACAACTGCCCCAAATGAAAACTAAATTATTGAATATTCTGTTGGTTGTAAGTGCTTTGCTGATTTATTTCCCGCCGGCATCAGCGCAAACTACTTACACGCTACAAAAATTACAGGATGCCGCATTGCAAATCAATCACTTGCTGCATATCAAAGAGCTGCAAGTGCAGGAAAAAAACAGCAAACTTAAAGAGGACAATATCAAAAAATATCCGGTGCCGCAAGTAGATGGCACTTACCAATATAATTTTAAGCTGCCCGATATTACCATTCCCGCGGGTGTACTGGGTGCAATTCCTTTAAACGGTAACAGTCTCCAATTGCTGCCGGCACAACCGAGCCGCTTTTCGGTGGGGCAGAAAGATAGTTACAATATCGGCTTAAGCCTTTATCAGCCGCTCACACAACAATTCAGGATCGACGCCGGGCAGGCCATTACTAAGATTGATCTCGGGTTGCTTCAAACAGAAAAAGAAAAAGCAACTTCACAACTGCGATTACTGGTAAAGCAGTTATTCTACCAAGCGCTCATTACGGAAAAACAAATAGAACTGGAGACAAATAAGCTTCTTCTTGCCCAGATCAAACTTTTAGATGCAACGGATGCGCTGAAGGCAGGTAAAGCGGTGAAGCTTAATCTAAGCGGATTACAGGCAGATATCGCCGCCCAGGAACAGAGCAGGATGAAGTTTACGTTGCAATTGCAAGACCAATTCGGTGAACTAACGCAATTAACGAACACAAGGATCGAAAAGATCGTATTTGATGAGACCATAGACACTGATCCGCAAACAGTTCCTGTTGACGATTATAAAATAGCCGCTCAAGGCAATAAAGATATGCGCATCGCCCGGCTGAATGTGCAGAAGGCCGCCTTAGGTATTAAAGAAGCGTGCCTGCGCAATCTTCCTGACATCGGTATCGTAGCTGGCTATTATGTGCAGCAAGGGAATCCGGTATTACCGCAAAGCAGCCCTTACGTGGGTGTAAGCCTGAAGTGGAATTTGCAGGACATCTTCGCTGATAAGCATTTAACGGACCAGCGCAGAATACAATACCGGCAAGCCGAAGAGAATTTGGCATTTACCCGCCAGCAGGTCGAAACAGATATTGACAAAGCCTGGAGAAGGGTTCGTGAAACGGAGTCGATGATCTCCGTTGCCAGGAAAGTGGTAGCCTACAGAAGCCTTGCCCTCAAGGAGCAGTGAGACAAGCAGGCAGCCGGAATGAATACCCGTATTGCCCTGGTAGAAACCCAAACCCAACTATCAGAAGCCGAGGTAGGATTATACAGTGCAAAGCTTTTGCATTTGTTAGCCATGGCACAACTCCTACAGCTGAGTGGTCAGTGATTAAATCATATTTGATATTGACCGCTTAACTTTTATTATCATGATCCTGCATCAATATCGATTTATTCAGTTTAAAGTATAATTTTGAAGATGCAACGTAAAACCTACCGATGGTTCAGGGTCTACGGATATCCCGGATTCGGCTTGATCCTGTATCTGATCCTAGTGCTGCTAAGCCCTTATGACAGGACTTTACGGAGCTGGCAATTGTATAGACCACAGGATTTTGCAATTGAATTTTTATTCAGCGTGACCTACGCAGCGTTTCTTTTCGAGACCGGTATTCAGCTGACCTCTAAGCTTAATAAGTGGATACCTTGGGAAAGTCAGCCCCCAAAAAGGTTTGTAGTGCAACTTGGCCTGCATGTTCTCATCCTTTACGTACTGCTGGATATCTTTTTTAAGTTCAGGTTCCCCGCTTATTTCGGTTACGACGAACTGATGATGCGGCAAACATTCATTATAGGAATTATCTTCACCTTGCTGATCACAGCCATATTCACAGCGGAACATTATTTTTATAGGTGGAACGATGCTAACTTGAAATCGGTAGAACTGGAACAGCTCACAACCCGCGCGCAACTCGAAGCACTTAAATTGCAATTGGATCCACACTTCCTGTTCAACAATTTCAGCGTGGTCACGGCATTGATAGAAGATCAACCTGATGCAGCTATTTTCTATGTGAGTAAATTATCTTCCATATATCGGTATATGCTTAAGAACCGCGAGCTCAATCTCATTGGCTTGAAGGAAGAGATCGCCTTCATCCGTTCCTATCTATACTTGTATCAAGTTAGATATGAAGACGGAATAAGGGTCAACATAGATGTATCAGATGAAATCGCCGGTTTGCTGATCCCGCCAATGACGCTGCAGTTATTGATTGAGAATGCGGTCAAGCACAATCAGTTCAGTTCCGACGCGCCGCTTTGCATACATATTTCTCTTTCTGACAACAATACGCTTAACGTAGAAAACAACGTAATGCCGAAATTTCAAAAAGCTCAAGGTATGCGCACGGGATTGAAAAATATAGCCGAAAGATACCGTCTGTTGAACGATCGTGCACCCTCTATAATTCAAAGCGAGAAAAGATTCAAGGTCGAGCTGCCACTAATAGGTTAAATCACATTAAACAAGTACACTATGCTCCGCGTTCTGATCATAGAAGACGAACTACCAAATATTAAACGCCTGGAAAAAACGTTAAAGGCGTCTGATGCACAGATAACCGTTGCTGGATCACTACAAACCGTGGACGCAAGTATCAAATGGCTGCTTGTGAATCCGCAGCCCGATGTTATCTTAATGGACATTCAGCTAACTGATGGCCTGAGTTTCGAGATATTCGACCAGGTAGAGATCAAAGTGCCGGTTATCTTCACAACTGCTTATGATGAATATGCGCTAAAGGCATTTGAGGTGAACGGTATCGATTACCTGCTCAAGCCTATCGAGGCGGAAAAATTAACGAGAAGTTTATTAAAGGCAAAAAGACTTTTGCCGGATAACACTGATCATGGATTAAAGGAATTCTTCAGTCGAATGCAGCAGGAACAGCCGGTATTCCGCACACGCTTTCTGATTGCTTACTGCGACAGGTATTTATTAATCACTACCACTGAGATCGCCTATTTTATCTCAGAAAATAAAGCAACTTACCTGAACACCCACACCGGTCAGCGGTACCTGGTTGATCAGTCACTCGAGATACTGGAGGATGAATTGGATCCGCGATCGTTTTTCCGGCTAAGCCGGCAGCTAATTGTTTCATTAAAGTCCATACGCCAGATCCACCAGTACTTTAACAGCCAGCTAAAAATCGAGATAGAGCCTGGCATGCCGGATGGAGTACTGATAAGCCGAGACCGCTCCAGTCAACTAAAAAGATGGCTTAACGAAACCGATATCCGACCCGGAGGCTGAAATATACGCAGACTGTCAATTCATCGGCAATTTCTGCAAGTTCAGTAACCTAAATCTCAGGAACAGAGTGGCTAATCTGCATTTTTGAATCAAATAACATATTCAATTATGCTTCAGATCCGATCTGTTACACTTCAAGATGGGCTTAATGATTTTATCGAATTCCCACATCATTTATTGAAAGATGATCCATATTACGTGCCCGAGCTGTTCATTGCGCAAAAAGAGCTTTTTACCAAACACCCGTTTCATGAACATTCTTCCGTACAATGCTTCTTAGTTTATTATGGTACGGAAATCGTAGGGCACATAGCGGCTATCCTAAACGTCAGGCATAACCAGTTCAATTAGCGTACGGATAGTTTCTTTGGCTTTTTTAAGGTCATCGGTTCCAAGGCAGCGGCCAATATGCTTTTCGAAGCAGCAATTCAATGGCTCAAACAATGGAAAGTCGATAGTATTATCGGACCGACCAACTTTTCGTTCAATGAAATTTGTGGTTTGCTTGTTGAGGGATTTGACTTTCGACCGGTAATCATGATGGCCTACAATCCTCCTTATTGTTCAAAATTGATCAAAGATGCAGGTTTCCTCAAAAAGACCGATTTATGATCATTCCGATTTGGCAATATGGGCTACGATGACCGCTCTGTAAAACTGCTTGACAGGTTGCAGTCGCGGCTAAGCCAGTCTCACGTCTACTCCGTAATATACATATGAAGAACTTCAAGGAGGAGGCGATCAAGATCCGGGATGTATATAACAAGGCATGAGATAAGAAAGCGGGCTTTGTTCCGATGACTGATCACGAATTTGACCACATGGCAAAAGAACTTAAGCTTATCCTGGACCCGGATTTTTATATACTGGCTGAACAGCAAGGGCACATTATTGGTTTCGCTGTAGCCATACCCGATTTCAACAAGGTATTTAAGAATATAAAGCGGGGGCGGCTATTCCCGACTGGTTTATTGAAGATATTAATGAATCGTTAGAAGATCAACGGCATTCGGATAATTTTGTTGGGAGTGCTGGACGATCACCGGAAAAAAGGCATTGAAGCATGCCTGTATGCCCGTGTTGTTAAGGAATACCGACGTAAAAAATATAAATACGCCGATGCCGGGTGGACACTGGAGGAAAACCACCTGATTAATAATGCAATTCTCACTATCAAAGGTGAACCTTACAAACGCATCAGGATATTTGAAAAGGCAATATGACCTTCCTTTCAATACAAAGCAGCTCACGCACACACACACTATTTATCACATTCAAGTTCTTAAAAATAGCATTCTTTTTTATCCTGCTTCAATCTGTTAGTAATGGACAAAGTATTGAACCGCCAAAATCGAGAAAATTATATCTGGATTTTGGCGGCTCTATCGGCCTTTTTATACCCTTTGATCAGGTCAAAGAGCAAAAGACCTTGATCGGCTCGAACGCAATGACGGCATTGCAGCTAAACTATAAACAGAATTATTTTTTGAAGCTTCAGTTCGGGCAAACTATTGTTAATTACAAATCGGCAAATAACTTTGATGGCCTCACAAGTACGATCGACGCCAAAGCCAATAGCACCAACCTGGGCTTAAGTTTAGGTTATCAACATGATTGGGGTTCCTGGCAACCATTTATATTGGCCGGAGCTGGCGCCTCTTTCATAGACGTTCCTAAAACAGCATTCAACCAAGCAACACAAACCGTTAACTACATTACCTCTTCTGGTACTTACTTACACACCAATATAGGAGTAGGGATCAATTATAAAGTTTCCAGCTCTTTCATCTTTTATATGGAAACTCAGGCATCTACCTTGCCCCAGCTTCCTGACAAGTCGAAAACGCATTTGAGTAGTTTAAGCACGATGATGGGTATAAAAGCCCCACTGTGATGCCTATGGGCAATGTCGATGTTATATATAAAAATCATAACAAGTAACAGGCATAAACGCGGTATGGTTAGGAAGTGAAGTTAATCTATAGAAAGTCTTAATGATTTAAATACATTAGAAGATAAAGAATTAATCCGTCTTTTATATGATCGATTTTAGCATTCTTCAGCATTGAACACCACTCAAAATTCTACTCGCAAAAATGTTATCGGAGTTCAGATAGAATGAGGCACTTTCGAGTATTCGTATGCTGTTGCTAGTTGGGTGGTAAAGACTTTTTTCATACGGAGTTTAGAATTTAGTTCGGCTTCGGTGCATCGGCACAACAATCATAATACAGCAAATGATCCGATCAAATGAATTGCTCAGGCCTAGTCTTTCGGCCGCTAACTGGCGAACAAGGTAAGCGCATTAGCAAGGATTTGGCAAATGCCTCTAAAACACGGCTGAAGCATAATTTAAGCCATTCAGTATAAGCCTCTGGATGTGCCGTAATTCATGCTCCAGATCTTGCAAGCCTATATAGCTGAAATCCATCGCCTCTTGATAATTCAGTTCTGGCAATTCATCGGATCGGCCAAAGAAGACATGATCAAATTCGTACTCGAAAATTCCAGGTTCTACTTTTGAGCAGTAGGTGAAATTAAATCAAGGACTTAATGTACATTTTATGCGCATTTCTTCCTGTAATCTTCGGATTGCAGCATCGATAGTTTTTTCTCCCGTTTGGGGAGACTACAACAGGTATTGGTCCATTTGCCACCGGAATGATACTTTTCTAACGCCCTTCGTTTTAACAAAAGTTCGCCCTTTGAATCGAAAATAAAGATGGGATAAGCCCGTTCTTGAGTTTGTAAAAACGGCTGTAGGTGGGGTCGCCGCTTACATAGATATAATTATATCCGTTAGAAGTGGCTTTTTCGCATTTAAACGCTTGCTGAGCGTAGGTTATACTTCAGGTAAGCATCCAGCAGATAACCGTCATTGGCTTAGTATAAATTCTCCTTGTCTAAATATATAAATAACATCACTAAATACATAGTTATATGTACATGTGATAAAAGCACCATGCTTCAAGGTGGTGCTTTTGATAAACTGTTAACTAAAAATTATTTACTCAACACAAAGAACTCTTGAAGACTTTTAAAGATAATGTATTGCAAAGGTCAGTTTGCCTAACTACAATGCCAAGTTCAAAGCTTTCAGGGCTACTTCCAGAGGCGTCAAAGACACTACGTTTTTCCTGTTCAGACTCGCTAAAATCTATGCATAGCTAAACATTCCCCCAAACTTTTCTGCTTGATCTATGAATTGATATATTTTGCGTTGGCAAAAAACAAAAATGCCTTCAAATCAATAACTTACAGGCTTTGAATATCGTTTGATATGGGTATCGTCGGAATGGCAGAACAGCAACCCAAGCCTGTAAAACACTGTCAATCAACACAATAAACACACAAAAACAAAGTAGATATTCACTTTAGTAACGATCTGATTTCTTGATAAAAGATACAAATTTACTTCGTATAATAGTACTAAATCTTACTTTGAGTTATCAATTATCTGAAATATTGAATCCGAAAGAAAGCTACTATGCAAACGTCATAGGTCGAAAACGAATCTGTTTTATATTTTTTTAATTATGCGTTTAAAAAGCCTTTTATAAATCGCTTCTTTTTTCGGTAACGTCCAGGGTTTTAAAAGTTTACTTTTCTTAAAAGTTTCTGACCATTATCCAAAGATTTTGGAATCGAGCTTCATCTGGTCAAACGGCACAATAAGTAATTATAAACCAAGTTAACTAGTGAAAATTGCAGACTGTCGTTAATTGTTATGGATGTACTTAAATTCTCCTACTCAATCTCTATTCATTCTGGCATTTCTCTTTGAATGTCAGAATATCACATGCCCTTGCCTACTCTTTAGTGTTTAGCACCAGCCACTTGTTCAAGGTGTTATTCGGAGCTTCGAGCACTATCTTATAAAAACTTGACGGCATTTGTTTTACATCAACCAAAGCATGCTGGTCTGCTATTGGCACTTCGGCCAGTAATCGGTAACCGTCTGTACCGCCGGTTTTAAAGTTGTTAGTAGCGGTCACCCATATCTTTACTTTGCCTTTTTGATCAAACGCCCTCCAACTTACATCAATATTTCCTTGTATGTAGT
>CAXYKR010000188.1:0-6924 GCA_964277815.1 uncultured Mucilaginibacter sp.
GGTTCGTCAAGGTTCGGGGCTAACACCAAGTACGGTGTGTTCCCGTCGGCCTCATTGGCATGGCGCGTAACGCAGGAAGATTTTATGAAAGGCTTCCAGACTTTGAGCGATTTAAAATTGCGTGCCAGCTATGGTGTTAACGGTAGTAACAACATTGGTAACTATGCCAGTATTGCCACTATAGGTACAGCCGGTTATACTCTGGGCTCAACCCAGGTATTGGCCAATGGCCAGGCACCGAACGTAATTGCTAACCCCGACCTGAAATGGGAGCGCTCTCAAACCTATGACTTAGGTCTGGACTTCGGCTTTTTGAAAAACCGCATTACCGGCTCGTTTGATTATTATAACAAACTGAACACGCAGTTATTGCTGAACGTACCAACGCTTGGCGCTACCGGTTTCACCAGCTATTTAAGCAATGCCGGTTCTGTTAGAAACATCGGCCAGGAGCTGGAATTGTCGAGCCGTAACTTAGTTGGCAAGTTCCAATGGTCAACCAGTATCAATGTCAGCCATAACAGCAACAAGATAGTGGCGCTGTATGGCAATCAAACGCAGATTATTATTCCTAACTCTTTTGATGTGGCCGATAACATACTGCGTGTAGGTTCGCCAATCAACAGTATCTACGTGGTTAAACAGATAGGCATATTAACGCAGGAAGACATCAACAATAAAGTGGCTGTTTATGGCAGCGGCGAAACCGTAGGCGACCCCAAATACCAAGATTTAAATGGCGACGGCGTAATTACAGAGGCTGACAAACAAATTGTAGGTCACCCCAACCCTAACTATACCTGGGGCGTTACTAATACCTTCCGCTTTAAAGGTTTTGATTTAAGCGTTTTGGTACAAGGCCAAAACGGCGGTTCAATATATTCACTATTAGGTCGTGCCATTACCCGTACCGGCCAGGGCTATACCGATAATGCACCTGAGTTTTATGTAAATCGCTGGAGGTCGCCATCCGACCCGGGAGCCGGTCGTGTGAGTAAGGCTTATTCTACCTTTGGTTTTGTGGCCAATACCGACTGGTTGTACTCATCAGACTACTTCAGGGTTAGGAACATCACTTTAGGATATAACTTAAAAGACATCATTAAAACCAGGGCCGTACAGGGCGCTCGTATATATGTTTCGGCCGAAAACTATTTTGGGCACGATAAGTATTATGGCGGTTTAAATCCGGAGGCTGCCAACACCGCAATAAGTTCAAACAGCGCCTATCCTCAGTCTGGCGACTATGGCGGCTTGCCATTGGCTAAATCACTGATTTTTGGCTTGAACTTTACATTCTAACATTAAAAGCATGAAAAAGATATTATCTATATTCTCCATCATATTAGTCCTGTTCTCGTCGGCTTGTAAAAAGTCGTTAGACCAGGTGCCTATTTCATCATCTACCACGGCTACGTTTTACCAGTCGCCGAGCGATTTTTTACAGGCTATCAATGCCGTTTACGCTGATTTGCATAATTACCCCGTAAGGTTACTCAACCTTTCCGAAATACGTTCTGACAATATTTACGGCGTATCGGTTACCGTACGCGACTGGGACCCTATTAATAACTTTTCGCCCGGTATTGCATCTAACTCTTATGTAGAAGAAGCTTGGACAACTGATTATAATGGAATATTTCGTGCCAACCAGTTATTAGACCAGATTAGCAAAAACGGTAGTGTAATTAATTCAACAAGCCTCGCAACGCGTTTTCAGGCAGAGGCCCGTTTTCTGCGTGCGTTTTATTATTTCGACTTAGTAAAATACTACGGTAAACTGCCCATTGTTGATCGTCCTATAACCGCAGTTGAGGCAACCTCTATTCCACGCAGTGCGGTAGCCGACGTTTATAAACTGATTATTTCTGACTTACAATTTGCCGTCGCGAACCTTCCGGCTTCTTATACAGGTGCGGATGTTGGCCGTGCCTCTAAATACGCAGCCGAAGGCGTACTTGCCCAGGTGTACATGGCACGTTCCGGACCAACCTATGGCATTGAAGGACCTGGCTTGGGTTTAAATGAATGGAATTTGGCGCTACCGCTGCTTAACGATATTATCAATAGTGGCTTGTTTGTGTTTAACACCAACTACGCTAATATATTTTCGTACAGTAACCAAAATCCGACGGTAAACAAAGAGGCTGTTTTTGATGTGATGTACACCAGTGGCATCAGCGGTACATCCGATTTATATGGGGCTTCTTTCCCATGGATTTTGGCACCCAATACTTACTTTTTGTCATTAAAGGATACCAAATCAAACGGTAGTTTGGAGATTATACCGGTATCTAACGATTTGGCAGGTAGTTACGCATCAACCGACGTCCGTAAGGCGCAAACCATCAATACTACGCCTTTTACCAATGCTGGTAGCACCGAAACCAGGCCTTTCTTTAAAAAGTATCTGGATATTACCAAAATCCCGACTACAAGCCGGTTTGACTGGGGGATTAATTTCATTGCCTTGCGTTATACCGATGTTTTGATGATGAAGGCAGAATGTATTTTAAAAGGTGCATCAGGTTCGCAAACAGATGTCGATAATATTGTAAGCCAGGTAAGGGTAAGAGCCGGCATAGGTGCTATAACCGGTGTTACACTGACACAATTGTATGACGAAAGAAGGAGAGAGTTTGCCGACGAAGGTTCGCGCTGGTTTGATTTGCAAAGAAGCGGTAACCTGATTACCACCATGAATGCATGGATTGCTAAAGAAGACACCCAAAAACGAATTAACACCGTGGTACCTAATTACGTCATTTATCCGGTTCCAACCCGCGAGTTAAATGCTTCGCCTGGTTTATATACTCAAAATCCGGGTTATTAATAAGTATCTATTACTTGATACAAAGCGAAAGCCCTACTGGATTTAAAAAAACAGTAGGGCTTTTGCTTTGATAGAGGCTCTTCAATTTAAGAGTATTTTGCACAAGCATTAGCTCACTAACAAGCTGCCGAATAACTGCATGTGCCAGCTGTATTTTAAAGGCACTTCCCATTTGGTTTGCAGGTCGGCAAGTGTTTGTACCATGTTGTTGAACACGATGGTGTTTTCGTCGATTACGCCCGCTTTAATCAATTGTTCAAACTGCGCGCGCGGTACCGAGATAATGCCCGAATCAACGCGGTAAGCCAGGTTAAAACGGTCGAATAAATTGATATGGTATTCCTGCTCAATAAGCTTCATCAAGTGTACCGATTTATCGATAGAGCAGCCGGTAGCGCCGGCCTGGCTTTCGTCAACTAACAGGATGATGAAACGATTATATTTAACTATGGCTGCTGCGTTTAATTGGTGATTATGGGCAGTCCAGCTTTGTGTGAAATTATTTAATTGTTGTTGTAACTTTTCGGTCTGCTCGGCCGTTAACTCCTTGTCAGATTGATAAATCCACACTCTCGAATTGTCAGAAAATTGCATGTGCAAATTTACACAAATTGTATATCAGAGAGTAAGCTAATATTGTCATGTTCAAATCAGCTTTTGTAAAGATGAAGTCAGTAAAAACACGTGCGGTCATTGCCTCTTGCGCAGCCTTATGTTTAAGTTTTACGGTCGATTTTGATAAACTTAGCGCCATTGATTTTAGCAGCCGATGCCTTTACAAGGGCTTTGACCCTACCGATGAGGGCAAAATTACCGGCTGGCAGTTTTATGTAACGCCCGATAATTTTATGCGTTTTAAAAAGATTTATTACAAAGGCAGGCAGGCTTACTTTTCGTTCAATATTCACCGATTTCATGATTTAAGTTATATAGGCGACCGTACTAAAGGCGTTGTGCAAATTAAAACCCAGGCTGACGATATCATCGTGCAAACCTACAACGACCCTAAGGGTAATGTAGATTCGATGAGTACGGTACTTAAAATTCCGGTAAAAAACGTGAGTATGGAACAAATAGACAGTTTGAAAAAGGCATTAGTCTTTCTCAAGTCGCACTAAATGCAGGGTATGTTAAATTTTTGCTAAAATAATTTAAATGACAATCAGGGAGTTAACGCAGAAAGTAGCCGAATACTCAAAATAAATGCAAAATAAATTTTGCAAAACGAAAAATCGAGCTACATTTGCAGACCGAAAAACAACAAGGTATCATAGCTCAGTCGGTAGAGCAAAGGACTGAAAATCCTTGTGTCGCTGGTTCGATTCCAGCTGATACCACAAGTAAAGCCTCTTAGAGAAATCTGAGAGGTTTTTTTGTTGATACGAATCCTGAGTTATTATATTGCATAATTACATAATTGTTTTAAGTTTTATTTATGTAATTATGTATATGTGTAATTTCATTCATCATGCTATATTTGCGCATGGGAAAAATTATAACGGTAGCTCATCAAAAAGGCGGCGTGGGTAAAAGCACATTAGCCATGAATCTGGCAGTATGTTTTCAGGACCAGTTAAGCGTAGCCTTGGTGGATACCGATTTACAGGGTAGTATCGCTGATTTGAGGGAGAACCTATCTGGCCTCACCGTAATGCAGGAAGATAATTTTGAAAATATCAAAGCTGCAGAGCAAGATTTGATTGTGATAGATACACCACCTTATTTATCTAACCGTTTGCCAGAACTTTTTTTGATTTCTGATTATGTATTGATTCCGACGAAGGCAGGTTTCTTCGACGTGATGGCCATTCGCTCAACCTTAGCCTTGGTGAAGCAGGCGCAGGTTAAACAACCCCAGCTAAAGGCAGGCATTGTATTAAATATGATTAAGCCACGCTCCGGCGTTACCCAGGAAGTTCAGCATTTATTACAAAGCTTCGATACGCCAGTTTTGCAGACCATGATTCATGACCGGGTTAGTTTTACGCGTTCACCTATTACCGGCGGCGTACTAACTGGCGGAGATACAAAAGCTAAAGAAGAAATTACCAGCCTGGCTGAAGAGATTGTTGAGAGCATCAGCGAATAAATAGTAGCATTACAATTTTGTATTTACATATATACATACTTGCATCAAATGGCAGATTATAAAAGCAAGCTGGGTAACCTGGCTGATAAGCTTAAAAAGGAAGAACCTAAAACCCCCATCCAGGAAGTGGCACCAGTAAAAGCACAGCCGGCAGAAAAGGAGCCGGAAGGCCAGCTTAACGTTTGGATACCGCGTAAGCTGCTCAAAAAGATGAAAAGCCATGGGGTAGAAGAGGAGTTATCTCTGAAGGAAATTACTATTCTGGCGCTGGAAAAGTATTTAAGTCAAGAATAGTTACAATTGTAATGATGCTGAATTGCAGTTTTACATATTTGCATAAAGTTCTGTTTGATTGTTAGTTATCGCATTGATTGTTTATAAGCAATGCTTAGTAGCATGCATAAATAAAGAATTATGTATTTCTTTATTTCCTAGGTGCCCAGTAATGAGCCTTTTTGCGGCTCGTCAATCATAGATTCTACTAGTCAGGTTGTTAGAATGCGAATATTTTACTTATTTTCAAAGGTGAGGCTTTTCTTACAGAACTTACTCGACGTTGGAAGATGGTCTTGACTATAGAAGCATTTATGTTAACTTACGCAATCAACATTTCAACAGTAAGATTATTCATCATCTTCTTTTCGTTTGTCAGGATGCTGATAAAATTTTAAAGTTTTTATAGCGCTGATAACCTGTTGCTGCTTTGCAGTTAGGTTTTGCCCATTGATTTGAAACCTGTCATTACTACTACCAGCATTCCAAAGACTATCGATATATAGGCCCGTTGTCCCCGTGCCAATATGTGTTGGTGTAATAAGTTTAGCCTTATGGCCGTCAATGGTAACATATTGCTTTTGGTTAACAGTGACAGCAGCTAAGACACTGCTGTCAGGCTTGCCTCTATAATCTTCTCTTGGCTTTGTAACGCCAGGTATGGGAGATTTCTCCAGCACAATTAGGCTATCGTTTTGTATGATATAATCTTCACTACCCTTACTTAAATCATTAGAGTACCATCCCAAATCAAAACTGATTACAGTATTAGTGTCAATGTGTATCTCACCAACATAAGAGTCAATTCCTTTTGCATTAACGCTCTTCCATGCTTGAGGTACCCGGATAGTAAAATACCGGTAATCAAGAAGCTTAGTACCATCATTTGGCGACTGCTTGTGGCCAGTACAAGATATCAGCAGTAACAGAGTAAGATAAATTGACAGTAAAATCTTCATACGATTAGGTTTTGACTGCATTAAGTTAAATAATGATGCCTGTGAACATAGCATTATCAAAGTCTTAGGACAAAACATTACACTTAAACTCCGCAAGTATGCAGGTGAAATTTTCCAACGATACTGTACCGGCCGCATGGTAAACGCTTACACGGGTACGGCTTTGTAACCGATTAGTATATTTATTTAACAAATAAATAAACATTTGTGCCTTTCATTTCTTAATGATATACAAAACAACAATATTGAAAAGCCACGAACATAACTCTCAATGAGTGTCTGTATGTAGCCTTTAATTACAGATAGCTAAGTTGCCGCCTGTTGCGGGGCTGTTTTTTTACGATGAATATTTTACTTGTGTCAGGGCCGGGCATATCACTCAAAGAGCCTTACAGTAGTGGTATTGAGACATTCATGGTTTCATTAGCCGATCGGCTTATTGGTGAAGGTCATGTGGTAGACGTGGTTGCCCACGATGCGGAAGCTGAAGCTACATTCAAACTGGTAAATCCGTTTACTGAGCGCAGTTTGGTAAAATTGGGTTTTATTAAACGTGTCCAAGAAAAGCTCCAGTTTGAAAAATTGGATGTCAGTCCGTACGACCTTATTCACTACCATATGTTTTACCCGCATTTGCTAAAGGCCGGAATGCGTTTTAACAAATCATCGTTGCTGACCTTACATTCACCGGCAGACTCAAAAAGAATAGCTGTCTATCAAAAACTTTCCCAAAAGAGCGATTTGACTTTCGTAGCCGTATCAAAACGTAT
>CAXYKR010000189.1:0-8101 GCA_964277815.1 uncultured Mucilaginibacter sp.
TTGGCGTCTTCTATATCCTGATTAAAAGTTTGATACCAGGCATTTGAAGCACGTATACGTTCGGGTTGATTATAAATGGCTGCATACACCTCCCTTTCAAAATCAGACATCTTGCTGTCATCAATCATTACATAGCTAAACAGCCAGTCTAACAGAAAGCGATACCTGCCTTCCAGTAAATGTTCGGGTAAGCCTTTAACTTGGTTAAAGCTCATCCACCAGGTGTAGGGCTCCTGGTTATCTATTTTGCTGCCAAAAGTGCCTGGTGCCGGTAGCAAACGCATTTGCATCATGCCCTCGCTGGGGTGCAGCCCGTCAGCTACTATGAGTTTTTTTACAACTTCTGGGTAATTGAAAGCCAGACTCATAGCTACCATACCGCCAATATCATGGCCGAGCACATAGACCTGTTGCAGTCCAAGTTGCTGTATCAGATGATAAATATCGGTGGCCATGGTCTTTTTGTCATAGCCGGACTTGGGCGTGGCAGAACTGCCCATGCCGCGTATGTCGACGACAATGACGCGGAAGTGCTCCGCCAGTTTAGGTGCCACTTTATGGTAAGAATACCAGGTTTGCGGCCAACCCGGCAAGCAAATAAGAGTTGGGCCTTCGCCGCCATCTACATAATGTAGTTGTGTACCGTTAATTGCGATTGTATTGCTGGTAAAGCCTTCCCAATGTTTGATAAGTTCCTGGTCGGTATATTGAATCTGCATAGCTTTTGATTTTTATAAGGTGAACGGAAAGTTAGGCTTGTACTTGCTGCAAGGCATTTAGTGCTGATGTCCAATTTAAGCCGGAATAACGTGCATTATCGAGATGAGGGTGATGGGCGGCAAACATGCTATATAAGTATTGCATTTGCTGCCATTGCGGGTAAAGCTCCTGTTCGCCTTCGGGATGAGCTTGTCTCTGTTTATTAATGAAAGCTAGAAATTGCTCCAGGCTTCCTTGGTCGATTAGCTCAAAGGCCTCTCCGTGGATAGTTTTGCTTAAATTGGCCAAATCTTGCGGACTAACCTGAAAACTGGCGATATTTAAATGACGGGGAGTGTTGTCATCCAAAGCTGCCGCTGCGGTAAAGGCTGCCGTATCGTTTACAGTCGTAAAATCAATCTTCCAGTCCTTTTTACCGTCGTAATAGGCAATAGTTTTATTACGAGTGTCAAACAGTGGGATGCCATACTGAAGAACATAAGCAAAGGCCCCGTTAAATATCGAAGTAGCTTTTATATAGCTGTCGTTAATCAAAGATTCAAACTCTTTGCGCAGGTCAAAGTTGCGATTGACACCTCGGGGCAACTGGGTATAATCAGTACAAAAATCGGACGGAATAAAACGCGGTACGCCTGCCTGTACTGCAGCTTTGAGTAATTGCGATTGGGCAGTTACAATAACGTTGTGCAAGCCTGCCAGTGCAGATACTATACAGGAAACACCCTCGCATGCAGACAGCAAATCGGATGGCTGGTTAAAATCTGCGCGGATGACATTTGCACCAAAATCCTGTAAGGCATTGACTTGAGCAGGGGTACTTTCTAAACGAGCAAGAGCTCTTACCTCTGCTCCGCGGTTAATCAATTCCCTGCATATCTGCGTTCCTAAATTTCCGGTAACACCGGCAACTAAAATGATGTTTTTCATGGCTTGTGTATAATGATACAGCAAAGCTACATGCTTAATAAAAGCCAAAAACTACCATTTGGTAGAAACCATATTAGGACAGATTTTTACGAATACGGCTTAACGCATTAGGCGTAATGCCTAAGTAAGACGCTAACTGTTTTACAGATACGTGCTGCATAAATCCCGGCTTCTTTAAAAACTCCAGGTAGCGTTCTTCGGCGGTTAAAGTTTGGAAGCGGATTATCTCATCAATCATGCGGAAGGCCATGCTTTCCCAAAGCTTTCGGCCAAACTCTTGCCAGGCAGATATTTGCTTATAAAGTCCTTCCATTTCGGCTTTGTCGATGTAAAGAAGCTCGGTAGTTTCGACAGCTTCAATATTAAACCTTGTAGGTCGCTGCGGACCAAGACTGGATATCTCCGTAAAAAACTCATTAGGTAATACTATCCAAGCAGTAAGCGGCGCATCTTCCTCATAAAAAAAGCGTAAGGCACCGCTGTTTACAAAATAGTATTGATTGGCAATCTGTCCCCGGCGCAACAGCAGCTGGCCTTTTTGTAATGTTTTAGTGCGGAAGTGGGATAAAACCGTTTGCAAATCGTTTTCATTCAGGGTCGCTATAGTTTGAATGAACGATTGAAGTTGCTGCATTTTATATAATTAAAGAAGTTGCCAATAGATAAATGTAATAAGTAATTATTAACTTGATAAAAGGACATGGAAATCATAGGGAATATATAGATAAGTTTCTAAGCTAACTGTTTCCTTTGACGCCAATGAATAATTGAATATAACACCAAGCAGATTATGATTACACTTGCCATCGAGATAAGTAATATATTATTGCTGTTTGGTAATGATTTGTCAAAAACAATATGGTAAACAGAAGTGTTCCCGCCATCTAAGCCGGTAAGTACATGCAGAAGAACGTTTACCGAAGCATGCGCTGCTACAGCAGACCACAAAGAGCGGGTAAGTATGAATGAAAAGCCGAATATAAATGAGTACAGCGTAGTGCTTATCACTATGCTCAACCCGCCATGTCCTCCTTGCAAGTGGAACAGACCGAAAGGCAAAGCCATAATCAGGAGACTTAAACGCCAGCCTAAAAGCTGACTGAGAACGATGACTAAATAACCTCTAAAAATAAGTTCCTCTAAGAGTGCTCCAAGCAAATATGAATAGCACTCCCTCAGTATCTTAGTTGTATTTAACGACGAAAAGGCAAAATGATAAGGAATTATTAATCTAAGGCAAAAGGCGGTGATGAAAATCGTTACAATGCCAATGACGGAACCAATTAGAAAACTAATAAGCGTATGTTTCGATAGATTAAGGCCTAGTGTTTTATAAGAAATATTATTGCGTTTTAACATCCAATAACTGGTAGCAACTAAAAAGATATCGCTTATTAAAATAGCAGTGGTTCTGATAATGAAATGCCCCCATTCAGATGTGTAAAATAATGTTTGTGCAGTAACTTGCAATTCCCATGCTAAAAAAGCTGCAACAAAAAATATGATTAGCGAACGAGTGTTTAATTTGAAGGTAGAACTTTTTTGAAAGTAGTCCTGATGGTTGAGTAGTAACATAGGCTTAATGCTATTGCAAGAATTACTCGCCATAATCTGTGATGTGCAAATTAATATATTTACTGATTAGATTATACAAGGACTAAAATGCAGATGTAATGCCCAACTCTCCCATGCTACCAACCGGCAGTACAGAATAATATGTCATTGATGCTATAATATATTTTACTGCTTTTATTTATTTAAACTAGTTCAACCTTAATTGCAATATCAATATAGATTTATCAACGTTGAGCAACAAAGCTTACCAGCGTGCCTAATTAAAATCAGGAAGTAATTAGTTGATTTTTAAAGTAAAATAAAAGCACTCTTTAACAATGTGACCCCGGAGAGATGATAATATGCTGCCTTTTAACAGGAATTTCGACTCATTGTAGTTTAAATCTTCCATAAAAATCAAAGTGTAATCAGGCGGATTTTCCCTGTAATTTAACCTCTTTTTGCCTTAGATTAAACCTTTAAATAGAAATTTTCTGGAAGATAATTTATTATGATGATGCATATTGAAGTTTTATACGAATAAATGTATAACATGGTATATTAAAACATTTTTTTACGTTGATTTACACTGTAAGAATAAATCAAACGCCTTACTTATGGCTTTTTTTCATGATTTTGCCAAATGCCTCTTTCGCTAACAACTCTGTTAATTTTTTATTGAAATCTTTTTCCTCCATGAAACGAGCGAAAATGTCTTCATTTTGATCTATACGTTCTATAAATAGTTGTTGTAAAATGCTCTTAAACATCAATGTAAATTTGTCTTGAGAGTTAGATTGAGCAGCTTGTATTATATCTTCATCTAAGATAGCCGCTTCAACAATTTGATCAAAAAAGTATTGATCTGCTTGGTTAAACTCTGTACCAAAGCGGTTATTTATAATATTGACTATTTGTGAAAAGTGGACCTCTGGTTCCCTTAATATTCCTGTAGCTGTATCTGTTGGGCCATCTAGCTTGTATTCTTTAGGTGTATTCAGACTTATAGATCCTTCACTTATTTTTTGTAACCGGTAATATTCCAATCTTACTGAATCATCAAAGTTGTAGTTTGGACCGGTATTTCTCTTAGGTAATTTGCTTGATAAATGCCTAAGGAAGATAAATAACTTCTCCAAATCTGTATCTTGGTACGGAATGATCTGACTTAAGAAAGCTACCTATGTATAAATTAACTTAAAATAGGGTAGAGATAGCTATTGCGTTAATTTACACCATGTTGTTTATGTTTTCTAAAGTTCGATTCCTATTAGGAATTAGACTTACTTCCTATTTCTATGTATTAAGTCCATGTTTTTTTACTTCAAAAAGTGTTTCGAGTAACGCAATAGGTAAAATAAAGGTATCTGATTGTGAAGATTTCAATGTTAGAGATTGGAGTTTAATTTTGAAGTCAGGCCTTTCAACTTGGACATTTTTGACAGTGATCAGTTGCTGTCGAACATTTCCGTATTGTTTTGTATTATTTCCGGCCCATTAGAAAAATGCCATGCATGAGCTAATTTGCTACCGCAACTTTATAAACGTATCTTTCTCATCAATAAGCTATATAACCCTTTTGCAATCACGTATGACGCTTGTCGCACATCAATGACTGCTTTAAATGAAAAACCTACTGACTGCCGTTTTGATAGTGCTATCGTTATTTGCCTGTGGACAAACAACTACAATTAGTGCCATCCAAACCTTGCGTGACCAAGGAAGATTAAAAGATGCAATTAATCTCAGTTCAACTGAATTAACCAATGTCAAAAATAATACACCACTTTACAAGATAATTCTTGGGCTACGCTTAGACTGCTATATGCAGGTTTCAGATTTCAAATCAGCTATTGAAGACTGGAAAACGTTAATCGCAATCGAGCCAAGCAATATCGCTAACTATGTTGGAATTTCGTATGCCTACTGGTCTGTCAACGACGTATCAAACTGTTTAAACAGTATTCATAAAGCCTACGAACTTAATCCCAACGACCCTTTAATATTGAGCAATTTGTCCTATTACTATGCTCAGGCGGCCAAATATGATGAAAGTATCGAATTGTCAAGTATAGGCCTCAGACAAAACAACGTCTCAAATATTACGAAAGGTTTGCTTTTAAATAATCGCGCCTATGCCTATATAGGGTTAAAGCAATACACCAAAGCAATTGAAGATGTTAACCAATCACTAATCTTGATACCTGATAATTCTTATGCTTATTGCTATAGGGCTTTAGCAAACATCGGTTTAAATAAAATGGAAAATGTATGTTCAGATTTGGAAAAATCAAAAGCCTTAGGTGGGGTTTCTTTAACAAAAGACCTTTTCACCAAATACTGCAAATAAACAAATTGTAATTTCTAGCTTCCAGATCTGCGCTATATATCTATTGCTGTTGATTGAATAGCTTACGAAGCTTTTTAATATGTAGTGAAGAAATTGTTTGCTTAGCTATCCGAAATTCTAAATTGAATGTCCTTGATTTGGATAGGATTATTTGTTAGTTAATGCTTATAGACGCTCATTGATGGTTGAATTAAGCTCAATAATATTTACCCTATAATTTACCTCGTCATAATTCGAAAAGCTAAACCAGCTGAGATTACTTGCTTTTACGTAACTTCAGACTCGTATAAATCTTTGGTTACTTAAATGGAAATCGATTGCCTTTCATTTAAGTACATCTTTTGTAAAGTGCCCTATAATAACGAGTTTATTGGCTATTCTGAATGCCTGATATATTTAATATTATCAAAGAAACGTTCTATCAATCTTCTTTTTTTGGTAATTATTTCTGCGGATCCTTTAGCTTCAAAACGAAAATCAAGAGATGAGCCATAATTTGTTAAAAGGCCATCCGGAAACGTCAAAGTAATTTGGTAACTTTCTACTGAACTTTTACCAGTCTCAATCTGATTGGATACTAAAGCTATGGTCGATACTTTGGCTTTGATATAGCCGTATTCCATATATGGATAATCAGCCAGTTTCACAATAACTTCCTGCCCGGCTTTAACTTTTCCGGCGCCAGAAATAGGTAAATTTACAAGGCCCAAAATTTTATTTTCCTTAGGCACGATAGAAAATATAGGTTCTCCGGCTTGAACGAATTGATTTTGGTTCCAAAACTTTAAAAATTGTACTTTCCCATCTAAAGGAGCTCTGATTACATATTGTTTTTCCCAGAGGTTTACTTTATCTATGAGATTGTTGTAAGATGTAAGAATGTCTAAATGAAGTTGTATTGATTTTTCCTGTTTTGCAATCTGATTTTGCTGTATGGAGTTTTCTGTTTCGCTTATTTGTTCACGAACCGTTCCAGAGTTCCGAAGAGAGGTCTTCAGTTGATCTTCAGAATTCAAACTGTTGGACATTGCTTGTTCGAACTCAACCTGGCTAATTGCTTTTTTGGATAACAGTATGGAATCTCTTTCCAGAAATTTTTTTGAAATTGAGAGATTTTTTCTACTCAGATCCTCTTTCTCTCCTAACGTACGTAGCGCAATACGTTGTTCATTCAATATATTTACTAAAGATTTATCGTGCTTATCATAAAGTCTGTCTTTTTGATAGTCTCCCAGCTGTTTTAAACTATTTAAAAAGGATGAATATGGTATCGTTAAGTCACCAAGATTTAAGTTTTTAGGTAAACTGAGATAAACTTCACTTGCATTATTAATTGGTAGTTTCAAATTTTCAATCGCTGACTTTAACTGATCTACATATCTGGGTTCGGTTGGGTTTTCTATCCACGCCAGTATTTGTTTAGACCTAACACTATCCTGTGATTTCAAACCAATCAGTTTAAGCTTCCCATTTTGCTCTGCCATTAGTTTTAGTGGTGCTTGCTGAGCTGAGATGGTAACTTCTCCTGCAATTATATCCGGATAACTGATGATGTATCCAAAAAATAATAAAAGCGTTAGTATGCCACAAACCGTCAAGGTTATGTATTTAGCAAAGGTTGTAGGCATGCGTTCAATAATGTCCCTTACCTCTTCAGTGCGGTCGGAGATTACATTATTTAATTTTTCTTCTTCAATCATATGATTGTATTAATTAGGTAATGACATAGTGTGTGACTGGCTTTCTACTAATTCATAGTAACGTCCTTTAGCTTCCATCAGGCTATCGTGATCGCCGGTTTCGGCTACCATACCGTCTCGCATCACGATGATTTGATCTGCTTTGCGAATGGTGCTGAGCCTGTGTGCAACCACAATAACCGTTTTACCATGAAAAACTTCATCTAATGCCGACGTTATCTTTTTTTCGTTGATAGTATCCAACGCATTTGTTGCCTCGTCAAAAAATAAAATATCCGGATTTTTATATAATGCTCTGGCTATTAACACACGTTGCTTTTGCCCGCCGCTTAACCCTCTTCCGTTCTCACCCATTTTAGTGTGGTAACCTAAAGGTAACTGCTCAATCTCATAACCAATATTTGCTGCAGATACTGCTTTTATTAAAAGATCATTGTCCGGTTTTTCATCACCCAGTATGATATTGTTTAAAATGGTATCATTAAAAATCTTACCATCCTGCATTACAGCGCCACACTTTTCTCTCCACTGGCGCAGGCCTATATTATTGATATTCATTCCGCCAAGCAGTATCTCGCCATAGCTTGGCTTATATAACCTTAGAAGGAGCTTTAGTAGGGTTGATTTCCCGCTGCCGCTGTCTCCAACAATTGCGGTTACTTTTCCCTCAGGTATAATTAACGTAACATTTTTAAGTATCAGAGGAGATACATGAGTATACTGGAAGGATAAATTATTAACCACGATATGTTTGCTGCCCGTCAAAGACATTTCATTATTGCCCGTGTCTTCGTCCTCCTCTTTAAGTGATTGTATCTCATTAAGGCGTAGAAAAGAGATTTTAGCAGAT
>CAXYKR010000190.1:0-2767 GCA_964277815.1 uncultured Mucilaginibacter sp.
GCCAGCGGCGCTATGCTTTCCAGGTATGCGGTTAATTCGTTTAACTTCATAACGGCGGCAAGTTAGCTGTTGCTTACCCAATTCCAAACCCGCACCAAAATAAAGATGATGAGGTTAAATAATATCAACGTGGTAACAGGGAAATAAAATTTAAAGTTTTCGCGCTCAATACGGATGTCGCCCGGTAAATGGCCAATCCAGCGTAGCTTATCAGCAAAAAAGTACCAGAGCAGTCCGGCAATCAGTAACAGTGCACCTGCTGCAATTAATAATTTACCTGTTGGGTTACCTGGCATGTGGTTTATGCCCCCATTTTTACCATTTGCAGGGCCTCATAAGCCATGTCTTTATTGTAATTGTTGGCTATACTTTTATGGTTAATTAAGTCTACAATAGTGCCTATCCAACAAAAGCCAAAAGTTATTATATAAATGATTCCCATACCAATTTGCCCCACTACAAAACGTTGAATTCCGTTAAATCCTACTAAGCCTAAAAGCGTAAATAATAATATATCTGTAGGGTTGCGGCGTTTACCCATGTACAGCATTTTAAAGGTGTTGAGTTGATGCTCGTTTAAACCAACGGTGGCTTGTTGTAAAAACAGGAACTCTTCGGGAGTAATGCCCGACAACATGGAAAAAGAATTTTGTTGCATGATAGCTTAAGTTTATAATTCTAAATATAGGATTTACCAACCAACTATTTGTTACAAAAAAAGCGGACACAATTGCTCATAAACAGCAAAAGCCCTGCATGTGCAGAGCTTTTGCCATCATTGTAGTTGAATTTATTAATCTACAGAGGTATTTGATTTGGTCATAAGCAATAAAGTGGCTGCCAGTGATGATAGTACACCGATGAGCAAGGCGCCAAACAAACGGCCCGAAAAATCGCGGAAGTTGTTTTCGGCTGCTACATAATTGATGTAAACTATACCGGCAAAGCCCGCAATTACGCCACCAATTAACAAAATCTTGAAGCTTTGTACCAGGCCTTGTAAAAAGTTCATCTGGCCATTCAGCTCATCGTCACGGTAGCCTTTTAAACCAAAATAGACACCCAAAACCGGTATAAGGATAGAAATGTATTCGATAGGTGTTAATTGGTCGTCTAACATTTGGTGGCCGGTCCAGCGCATAATAAATAGCCAAAGTCCGCTCACAACTCCAATAATTATTCCGGATATAACAGCGTTTTTCATGGTCGTAGTGCTTAAGTTGATGTATTATAAGTATCTGTATAGCGTAAAAGGATTATGTATAGCCAATTGTTTGCTTCATATTCTTTAAAGAAGTAGTTTTTGCAACGTATTTATCCGGGTATTGCCATGTTAAAACAAATATGAAGCAGAACAGTTGCTTCATTAAATATTTTACAATAAATCACCCTTTTAGGAAACCGGGGAGATTATCTTTGCACTGTTTTGAATATTCGTGATATATTAGATAGGTATAAAACCGACGACCGTATTAAAGAACTGGCGCAAGCATCAAACAGTTCTAAAAATCCACGTATCCAATTACGGGGCTTGGTAGGTTCGAGCGATGCTACGGTGGCGGTAGCGCTGTATTTTTTGCAGCACAAGCACCAATTGTTCATCCTGCCCGACCGCGAGGAAGCCAGCTATTTCCAGGCCGACCTGGAAAATTTAACCGGCAAAGAAATATTGTTGTTCCCATCCAGCTATCGCAAAGCTTTTGAGTTTACCCAGCCCGACAGCAGCAACGTGCTGGCCCGTGCCGAGGTACTAAACGAGCTGAACCACTCCACCGAGTTTGGGCAAATCATTGTTACTTATCCCGAGGCAGTAGCCGAGAAAGTAATTGACCGCTCCTCGCTCGAAAAAAATACCCTCGAAATTGCGGTAAATAATAAGCTAAGCATCGACTTTATCAACGAGTTTTTAATTGAGTACGATTTTGAGCGCGTTGATTTTGTGTACGAGCCGGGGCAGTTTTCTATCCGTGGCGGTATCGTCGATATTTTTTCTTTTTCGCACGATTTACCGTACCGCGTAGAATTTTTTGGTGATTTTATTGAGTCTATCCGTACGTTCGAGATTGAAAGCCAATTATCGGCCGAGCAAGTAAAAACCGTAACCATTGTACCTAACGTACAGTCGAAGTTTTTAACCGAAAACAATATTTCGTTATTAGAATATATTGAGGGTGATACCCAAGTGTGGATTAGAGACGTGCAGTTTACGTTGGACATCATCCAGGACGGTTATAAAAAAGCTACCCAGTTATGGAAGGCGCTATCGGCCGAGGAAAAAAATCAAAACCCGGAATGGATTGACCCTAAGTTTGCCTTTACCGACGAAAAAATGATTGCCGACCAGCTGCACGATTTTGCAGTGGTTGAGTTTGGCAAGCAGTTTTTTTACACCGCTACGCATAGCATCAATTTTGATATCAGGCCGCAGCCGTCTTTTAATAAAGACTTCCAGTTACTGATTCATAACATTAAAAATAACGAGGCGGAGAAGATTGAAAACTTAATCTTTACTGACTCTACCAAACAGGTGGAACGTTTATACGCCATTTTTGATGACCTGGATAAAACCGTGAAGTTTACCCCAATCCATGTGTCCATTCGCGAAGGGTTTGTTGACCGTGAGCAAAAACTGGCCTGCTATACCGACCACCAAATATTTGACCGTTACTACAAATACAAGCTGCGCAAAGGCTATCAGCGTACGCAAGCTATCACCCTGAAAGAGCTGCGCGAACTGAAGCCCGGTGATTATGTTACCCACATTGAC
>CAXYKR010000191.1:0-9158 GCA_964277815.1 uncultured Mucilaginibacter sp.
CGTAAATCCAGGAAAATAACATCCGGCTTAACCTGCCCGGTTCTGATGGCTTCGATAGCATCAAAAGCAGATTGCTGAACTACGATGTTTTCGGCAAAATTGCTGTTCTCTAATATACGTCTGGTGACAAAATTATCAATGTAATTGTCATCAATCAGCAAACAGGTTTTATAGCCTTTAAACATGGTCATCAAATTTATGCTTTTGCAGCAATAAAAAAAATAAAGTATATGTTTTACTGAATGTTAATATTGCCTGTAATTTGTTTTAATGTGGTTTCGGCTACCTTTGACTGATACTCGGCGTTGTAGAATATCGATTGGGCATTCAGGTAGTTGCGTTGTGCCTCTCTAATCTCTAACGGGGTAATTGTACCAAGCCGGTATTTAGCTAAAGAAATATCCAGGCTTTTGCGGGCCAGCTCTACATTCGACTGGCCGAGTTTTATTAAATCCAAACCAGATAAGTAACTGCTATAAAGCGTGTTTATTTGCGCCTCTATTTCTACGCGGGTACGCGCCACGTTAATTTTGGCATTTTCAATCTGTAGTTTGGCATTACGCTCACGGCGCCATTGGTTAAAACCATCAAAAATGTTGATGGTAGCCGCCAGGCCATAGTTAAGTCCGTTAGAGTTTTGTACCCGGGCAAAACCTGCCGGGTTACGGCTGTTATTCCAGATATACCCGGTGTTTACCGTAAGCTGCGGATAACGGGTAGACCGTACCTGCTTTAAATTGATTTCGGAAATGCGCTGATTGATAGCGGCAGACAGCACGGCCGGGTTTTGCGTTTGTGCCTGGTTAATAATATCTGCCAGTACCAGTTTTTCGTCTACAACAATGGTGTCAGACACATTAAACTCGGTAGCCGGGTTGCGCGACATGATTCGGTTGAGCTCAATTTTGCTGGCCTTAAAATTTTGCAGCTGGCTAATGAGCGTTGAGGTGTCTGTATTTAAAGCTACCTCGGCATTGTAAACATCCAAACGGGCCACGCGGCCAACCTGAAAGCGGTCGTTAGCATAACGCAACTGTGTACGCGATATGGCAATAACGCTTTGCAGCGCTTCAATTTGTTTTTGCTGATTAACAAGGTCGTAGTAACTATTTAATACCGCAGCTACCGTTTGTTGTACAGTGTCTCGCAATCGCACCTGTCCTAACTTATCGCGCTGCTTTAAGGCATCATACGTGGCAAACATATTAAAGCCATCAAATACAGTCCAGTTAAGCGTAGCGCCGTAGTTATTACCGGTATTATTAGCCCCAATAATGCGGTTTACAGTGTTATCCGACCGTGTTTGTACAGTATTTAAAATACTATTGGCAATGGTATAGTTGCCGCTTATAGTAGGGAGTATACCTGCATTGCCCAGCGTAACATTATTACTGGCTATTTTAGACGTATTGCTTGATAAACGAATGTTGTAATTGTTTTGCAATGCAATTTCCATTGCATCCTTTAAAGTCAGCGTGGGCGCGCCAGGTACCTTACTGGGTTGTGCTTTGGCATCTTTTAAAGTTACCGTAGCAGCGCTAGGTAACTTGCCGGGTTGTGCCTTTACCTGGGTAAGGGCCGCAAAGCATACTATGGCAAGGCAAAGCAATTTTCTTAAACTCATAGAATACTTACAGATTTTCAATTAATAATGGCTCTTTTTTAGGGGCATCTTCCGGTGGTTCCTGGTCAGGGTCGCGGCGCGTTTTGGCAGCAAGCAATACATACATCATAGGTATTACATACAACGTTAAAATAAGCGAAAACATCATGCCCCCCATAATCACAATACCTAATGATACACGGCTTTTAGCACCAGCGCCTAAAGCAAATGCAATAGGCACTGCGCCTAATACCACGGCTAAGCTAGTCATCAGAATTGGACGCAGACGTGCGGTTGCAGCCTCTACAACAGCTTCATACTTGGCCAGGCCATGCTCCATACGCTGGTTAGCAAACTCCACAATCAAAATACCGTTTTTGGTTACCAATCCTACCAAGGTAATCATCCCGATTTCGCTGAAAATGTTGAGCGTTTGGTCAAATAACCACAACGACACAAACGCACCGGCAATAGCCAGCGGTACGGTTAGCATCACAATAACCGGGTCCATAAAGCTTTCAAACTGGGCCGCCAGTACCAGGTAAATTAGTAACAAGGCAAAACCAAAGGCAAATAAAATGTTGGACGAGCTTTCGGCATAATCTCGCGATGGCCCGCTTAATGCCGTGCTGAACGATGGGTCGAGCATTTTATTGGCAATGCGCTGCATCTCGGCGATACCATCGCCAATGGTATAACCCGGCGACAGGCCTGCCTGCACCGTAGCCGATTTGTAACGGTTAAAGTGATAAATGGCCGGTGGCGAGGCGCTTTCTTCTACTTTGACTACGTTATCCAATTGTACTAAGGTGCCTTTGGTGCTGCGTACATAAACAGATTTTAGGTCAAGCGGCTGGTCGCGGTTGGCACGGTCAACCTGGGCAATCACCTGGTACTGCTTTCCGCTCATTAAAAAGTAATCTAAACGACCGGCACTGTAATACAGCTGCAGGGTTTGCGAAATGGATTCGACCGATACACCCAAATCTCGCGCCCGGTCGCGGTCAGTAGTCACACGCAGTTCGGGTTTGGTAAATTTCAGGTTAACGTCTGATGTAGAGAACACCGGGCTTTTGCTGACCTCTGAAAAGAAAGTGGGCAATACCTTACGTATTTTTTCAAAATCCTGGTTTTGTATAACAAATTGTACGGGCAGTGAGGTACGTGCGCCACTACCGCCACCGCTAATAGTCTGTTCTTGTATTACCAGTGCGCGGGCATCCGGAAAGCGTTTGAGTTTAGCGTTCAGCCAGTCAGCAATTTGCGCCTGCGTTCGTGTACGTTTATCCGGGGCAACCAAACCAATACGGCCAAAACCCGAGTTGGCCGAACTGTTGCCTCCAAAGCCCGGCGACACAATCTCTAGGTTAATTTTTGCTTCGGGGATAGAGTCTTCAACCAGTTGCGATACCTTGTCCATGTATTTGGTCATGAACTCGTAAGTAGCACCTTCAGAGCCCGTAACGGTATAACGCAACAAGCTGCGGTCGTCAAGCGGGGCCAACTCCGACGGGATAGCTTTAATTAAAACACCAATCAATCCAATCGAAACCACCAGGATAGCAATAGCCACCCATTTATACCGCATAAACGACACCAGTGTTTGGGTGTAGGCGTTATTCATGCGCTCAAAAAACGGTTCTGTTTTTTCGTAAAAGGCCGACTTTTTATGGTTTTTGCGTACCAGCTTTACGTTAAGCATCGGCGTCAACGACAATGATACGAACGCCGAAATTAATACCGCACCTGCTACCACCACGGCAAACTCCCGGAATAACCTGCCCGTAAAACCCTGCAAAAATACGATAGGCAAAAACACTGCAGCCAGTGTAACCGAAGTAGATATTACCGCAAAAAATATCTCGGCCGAACCCTCAAAGGCAGCCTGCCGTACCGGCATGCCGTCCTCTATCTTTTTATAAATGTTTTCGGTTACCACAATACCATCATCCACCACCAGGCCCGTAGCCAGTACAATGCCCAGCAAGGTTAAAATGTTGATAGAGAACCCAAACACATACATGATAAAGAACGCCCCAATCAGTGATACAGGAATATCAATCAGCGGACGGAAGGCAATGAGCCAGTCGCGGAAAAAAAGATAAATAATGATAACTACCAGCACAAAAGAGATTACCAGTGTTTCTTCCACCTCCTCAATCGATTGGTTGATGAAACGGGTATTATCCAGCGCTACTTGCAGTTTAATATCTGGCGGGAGGTCTTTTTTAATCTGGTCAAGGCGTTTATAAAAATCTTTAGCTATTTGTACATAATTGGCGCCCGGTTGTGGTACCACGGCCAAACCTACCTGCAATACACCCGACTCTTTAAATGCCGTTTCCTCGTTAGCCGAACCTAAAACGGCATAGCCTACATCGCGAAACCTGACTACCCGGTTACTGTCTGAGCGGATAATCAGGTTATTAAAATCCTGTTCGGTAACCAGTTTACCTAAGGCCCTTACCGTTACCTCGGTATTGTTACCCGAAATTTTACCGGCCGGTAATTCGATGTTTTCCTGAGACAAAGCGGCGCTGATATCTGAAGCCGTTAGGCTCAAGGCCGACAGTTTCATAGGGTCAATCCATAGCCGCATGGCGTATTGCCGTTGCCCCTGGATGTTGATAGCACTTACGCCCGGTATAGTTTGCAAGCCTTCCTGCAAAACGTTTTCGGCGTAGTCATTAATCTGGGTAATATTACGGGTGTTACTGCTTACGGTAAGTGTGATAATGTTATCTGAGTTAGCATCAGCCTTACTTACTACCGGCGGTGCGTTAATATCCTGCGGTAACTGACGCTGGGCCTGCGAAACTTTGTCGCGTACGTCGTTGGCGGCGGTCTCTAAGTCGGCATCCAAATCAAACTCTACAGTTATGTTGCTGGAGCCTACCGAACTGGTAGACGATATATTACGAATACCCTGTACCCCGTTGATGGCTTTTTCGAGCGGTTCGGTAATCTGCGATTCAATAACGTCGGCATTAGCACCCGAGTAGCTGGTACTTACGCTGATAATAGGCGGGTCTACCGACGGGAAATCGCGGATACCCAAAAACTTGTAGCCAATAACCCCGAACACTACAATAACGACGGACATTACCGTAGCCAGCACCGGCCTTTTTATACTAATTGAGGATAAACTCATGCTTAAAAGCTTATATAAACGGAGGCCTGCACTGGCATCCGGATAATGTTATTTAGTGAACTACTTTGGTAATTTTTAAAGGCACTTTAGGGCGCATTTGTATGATGCCCGATATAATTAAGCTATCACCGGGTTTTAAGCCGTCGGTAATTTCAATAGCCACGTCAGTACGGGTATCTGTTTTAACCGGTACGGCAACTGCAGTGTCATTACGGGCAATAAATACCTTGCTCGATTTTAAATCGGGCACTACACATTGGGTAGGCACCAGTATGGTACGCGGTATTTGCTCCAAAATCAGGTTAATCTTGGCAAATCCGCCGGCACTGATTTCATTGCGCGGATTAGCCGCCCTGGCACGTACCGTCAGCGTTCGCGACACGGGGTCGATAGCCGGGTCGATAACATAAACCGTTGCCGAAAACGTTTTGCGTGAACTGGCTATGGTAAAGTTTACCTTGCTGCCTACTTTAATTAACGGACGATATTTCTCCGGTACCGAAAAAGTAACTTTCATGGGGTCGGTATTTACCAACGTAGCAATAGGCGTAGTCGGCGATAAATAGCCGCCCGGGCTTACGCTGCGCAAACCAATGGTGCCGCTAAACGGCGCGCGGATAACCGTGCGGGCAATTTGTGCTTTTACTACTTCGGCCTGGGCTTTTAAAGTATTATAACCGGATAGTGAGGTGTCGTATTCCTGGCGACTTACGGCCTCTTTTTCGAGCAGGATGCGGTTCCGGTATTCGTTTTCTTTGGCTAAAGCCAGTTGGTATTGAGTCTGTTTTAGCGAGGCCTGTAAATCCTGGTCGTACACCTTTACCAAAACCTGGCCTTTGGTTACATGGCTGCCCTCGCTAAAATAAATATTGGTGATGTTACCAGCGGTCTGGCTTACCAGGTTTACCCGCTCGTTAGGGTCAACGGTACCAGTAAGTTCAATATCGTTGTTCAGCACCGTATCTTTAACAATCTGTACGGTTACAGGTACGGGGCCGCCTTTCTTTTTGCCGTCTTTACCGCCGCCTGCGCCACCACCACCCTGAGCCTGACCAGCTTTTTCTTTACTACCATGAAGTTTATTGTAAATCAGGTATCCTACAACTAATGCAATGGCAATGTAAACGATGTATCTAATCTTCATGAATAGTTTTTCCTTCGGTAATTGGTGTTAAATTTAAATTTTTGCAGCGGTTTATACTATCGAAGCCTGGCTGCTTTACTGGGTTAATTTAAATGCCGGCAACACTCAGGCTGGTTATAGCCGCCGTAGCTGCATGCCGCTGTTTTACTAACCTGCAAAATAAGGTCATATTGCAGCGCCATTGGGTATGTATCAACCATTTTACAACGGGCATAATCGCTGTTAACCAACCGTTAAGCTGCAATAAATGTTTAAATTGCCGCCATGAAAAAATGGGGTTTTAACGTTGTTATATTTTTTTGTTTTTTTCTGATGAGTTTATCTGTTGAGGCAGCCGGGGCGCTGCAAATTTCTTACACGGTTAGTTTTCCGGAGGCGCAGGCCCATTATGCCGATATTGAGATGGATATCAAAGGCTTGTCGCAAAGCAAGCTTAACCTGCACCTGCCGGTATGGACACCCGGTTCGTACCTGGTACGCGAGTTTGCTAAAAACGTAGAGTCCTTTAGCGTTGCAAGTGGGAGCAAAGCCGTAGCGTTTACCAAAACCCGCAAAAACGTTTGGCAAATCAACACGCAGGGCTTAAGCTCGGTTAAGGTAAAATATCGTTTTTACTCTTTCGAAATTTCGGTACGTACTGCGTTTATCGATGCTACGCATGCCTTCCTGGCTACATCCAACATGTTTTTTTATCCCGAAGGCGGATTGAATTTACCTTCAACTATCCATATCATCCCTTACAAAAACTGGGACAAGGTGTCAACCAGTTTAGATATGGTGGGTAATGACCCTTTTACTGTAAAATCGCCTAATTACGATATTTTGTACGATTCGCCTATCGAAGTTGGTAACCAGGATGTGTTTGGCTTTAAGGCAGCAGGCGTAAATTATGAAGTAGCCATGTATGGTGGCGGTAATTACGACAAAGAACGCCTCAAAAAAGACATGGCCCAAATTATTGAGGTAGAAACAGCCATCTTTGGCGAAAACCCGAATAAGCGCTATGTATTCATCGTGCATAATTACTCAAAAGGGGGCGGAGGTCTGGAGCATTTAAGCTCAACCGTGTTGGGCGCTGCCCGCGATGGCTATGCTAAAGAATCTACCTACGAAGGTTTTTTAGGCCTGGTAGCGCATGAACATTTCCACTTGTGGAATGTAAAACGTTTGCGCCCTATTGCTTTAGGTCCGTTTGATTACGATAACGAAAACTACACGACCAATTTATGGATTGCCGAAGGTTTTACGGCTTATTACGACAACCTGGCGGTAAGACGTACACAACTGTTCCCGGTAGAGCACTACCTCGGGGCTTTAGCTGCTGACTTTAATACGATTGACAACACGCCGGGTACTAAAGTGCAGCCTTTAGCCATGGCCAGCTTTGATGCCTGGATTAAGAGTTATCGCCCGGATGAGAATACCGTAAATACCAGCATTTCATACTACAATAAAGGTGCAATAGTTGGTATGATGATGGATTTGGAAATCATTAATGCTACGCAAGGGCGCCAGTCGTTAGATGATGTGATGCGCTACATGTATAACGAGTATTACAAAACTAAAAAGCGCGGCTATACTGATGCCGAGTTTAAACAGGCGGTAGAAAAATTTGCCGGCAAAAACATGGATGAGTTTTACCGCAAATACATTAACGGGGTTGATAAGATGGACTACGACCAATACTTAGGCTATGCTGGTTACAAGGCGGTTGATGAGTACGCCGGTTTAGAAGGTCCGGATTTAGGTATCAGGATGGTTATGGTTAACGGTAAACTCAGAATCAGCAGCATATTGCGCGGTACCTCAGCCTGGGTTGACGGTTTAAGCGTAAATGACGAATTGGTATCTATTGATGGTGTGCCGGCAACCGACCCTAAAACACTGATGTTAAACAAACGCGTAGGCGACAAAATATCAGTTGTGGTAACGCGCGATGGCCAGACGCTGACCATCCCGGTAACCTTGTTGCAAAGCACGCAGGTAAAGTATCACATCGAAAGCATGTCGTCACTTTCACCGCAGCAGGAAGCGGTGCGTAAAAAATGGCTTAAATTATAATTTTAAATCAGGCAACTTTTGGTAAACCTGTTGCGTATACCGATTATACCCAATAACAAGGAGCATGATGATAGCAGTATTGTTTTTTTATGTAGCAGCTTTTATGCTGATATTTTCGGCAGTAATGGTATACAATAATTACAAACTGCGCAAGCAGCAGATGGCACCTGTTAAGGTATTAGCCCTTAAAGCTTCGCAGCGCGGCTAAGCGCACTGAATAGCTTTGATTAAAAGGAAAGTTTTAGGTTAAGATTGAATAAGTAGGCCTGGCATCGTAATGATGTCAAGCCTTTTTTGTGTATTAAAATCTTAAACTATTCTTATTGCAAATAGATTTACTTCTTGTCCTTCATGAGTTTTTGAAGTATTTCTTTTCCTTCTTTATTATTAGGATTTAGCTCAATCGACTTTTTATAGTTATATATGGCGAGTGGAATATTGCCAGATTTGAGGTAAGCCTCTCCAAGGCTATCATAAGCATTAGAAGAATTGGGGTGAGCTTTTACATTTTCAACAAATAAGCCAATGGCATTTTCTAGACGTCCGGAATTGAGTTGGTTGTAACCACAATCATTAATGAACTCTTCTGTCGCGGTAATGCTATATCCAAACTCATCAGACAATGTTTTAAAGTGTCGGGTAATATCTTGGTAGGTAATATTTGAATTCTCGTAATAGTCGATGAACCAGTTTTTGTAAATAAATTTAAGTCCATCAAATAGACTTTTATAAGGAGCAGAAAAATGGTTCTCGTCGTCGTATTTTTTGTATGCCCAGCTAAACCATGTTGGAGCAAGTTGTTTTAATCCTGATACCAATAAATCAACTTTCTGCGTGTTTTCTTTGCCTATTGCTATAAATAGTTTGCCATTATGTGGGTGCGAAGCTTTGATAAACGATTGAAGATTAAAAAGCATCTTATCGTTGATTCCGTTAATTGCAGGGCTTGTTAGAATCATGGCAGGAAACAAGTTTGGCATTTGCTCTTTAGCATACAATGCAAACAACCCACCTAAAGAATGTCCAACCAGTATACGGTAGGGCTGTACCCTGTAGTGGGTATCCACGTATTGAATTACTTCATCTGATAAGTACTTCAAAAACCGGCCGGCTCCGGCATTAGCTATTGTTTGAGAACTGTCAATCGTGCCATTAGCCTTTTTTACATAATGAGGTGTAAAATCTCTGCCACGGTCAAC
>CAXYKR010000192.1:0-8159 GCA_964277815.1 uncultured Mucilaginibacter sp.
TGCCTTCCAGGAAACTGATGTAATTAACATTACCACCCCGGTTACCAAATGGAACTACCAGGTAACTGACGCCAACGAAATCCCCGAGGCTATTGCCAAGGCATTTTACATTGCCCGCACCGGCAGGCCCGGCCCGGTATTGATTGACATTACCAAAAACGCGCAGATACAGAAGTTTCAGTACAAAGGCTATACGCCTTGTAACCACATCCGCAGCTATCGCCCAAAGCCAATTGTACGTATGCAGTACATTGAGCAGGCTGCACAGGTAATTAACGAAGCCAAGAAACCGTTTATCTTATGGGGACAAGGCGTGCTCTTAGGCAGTGCCGAGCAGGAGTTTAAAGCTTTTGTTGAAAAAAGCGGTATTCCTGCTGCCTGGACTATTATGGGTGTGGGTGCTATCCCTACCGACCACCCGCAAAACGTAGGTATGCTGGGTATGCACGGTAACTATGGCCCTAATGTATTAACCAACGAGTGTGATGTGTTGATTGCCATAGGTATGCGTTTTGACGACCGTGTAACTGGTCGTTTAGATAAATACGCCAAACAAGCCAAGGTAATTCACCTGGATATTGACCCGGCAGAGATTGACAAAAACGTGCAAACGCACGTAGCCGTTTGGGGTGATTGTAAAGAGACCCTTCCCCTATTGACTAAACATATCGAAGCCAAACAACACACCGAGTGGTTAGAAAAATTCAACGATTTTACCCGTAAAGAAGTTGAAGCGGTAATTGATGCTGAATTGCATCCAAAAACCGGCGAAATGACTATGGGTGAAGTGATTGACCAGCTTAACCAGTTAACCGGCGGCGACGCAGTAATTGTAACCGACGTTGGCCAGCACCAAATGGTAGGTTGCCGTTACGCCAAGTTTAATCAAACCCGCAGCAACATTACCAGCGGTGGCTTGGGTACTATGGGCTTTGCTTTACCAGCGGCAATCGGCGCTAAGTTTGGCGCACAAGACCGCACTGTAGTTGCCGTAATTGGCGACGGTGGTTTCCAGATGACTTTGCAGGAGTTGGGTACCATTATGCAAAGCGGCGTTGACGTAAAGATTTTAATTCTGAACAATCGCTTTTTAGGCATGGTACGCCAGTGGCAGGAGTTATTTAACGAGCGTCGTTACTCGTTTGTGGACATCCAAAGCCCTGACTTTGTACAGGTGGCTAAAGGCTATGGTATTGCCGGCCAGTGCATCAAAGAGCGCGAAGAATTGCAGCCGGCTTTACAAGAGATGTTAAACCATAAAGGCTCTTATTTACTGGAAGTATTTGTAACCAAAGAGAACAATGTGTTCCCGATGGTACCGCAAGGCTGCAGTGTAAGCGAAATCAGACTTAAATAACCCATCACCATGAGTAACGCCAATACCTTACCCGAGGGTAAACAGGAATTTAACATCACCGTATATACCGAAAACCAAATAGGTTTACTGAATCGTATTGCTATCATTTTTACCCGTCGTAAAATTAATATCGATAGCCTCAACACCTCTCCTTCCGAGATTGACAGCATTCACCGCTTCAATATCGTAATTACCGAAACGGAGGATGTAGTACGTAAGCTGGCCCGCCAAATTGAAAAGCAGGTAGAAGTATTGAAAGTATATTACCATACCAACGCCGACGTTATTTGGCAGGAAATGGCCCTGTACAAAGTACCGGCCGATGTGATAGCCGAGAAAGTTGCCGTAGAGCGTTTGTTACGCGAAAACGGCGCCCGTGCGGTGGTTATTCGTAAAGACTATGTAGTGTTTGAAACTACCGGTCATCGCGAAGAAACAGATAACCTGATTAAAGTATTGCAACCGTTCGGACTCATCGAGTTTGTACGTACGGCACGTATTGCTATCATCAAAGACAGCGAGGGCTTTAACCGTAAACTGCGTGAGTTTGAACGCAGAGAACCGGGCGAAGACGTAGTTGAAAACGAATACCTGAATCAAAGAGACAAGGTATTCACCATGTAAGGCTTCCTTACATAATTAACAGATAAATATTACACATTCAATAGAAGTCGGAAAACTTAAAACCGAAAAGCAAAAACAAATCAAATCATGGCAAAATTAAATTTTGGCGGCACCGAAGAAAACGTAGTAACCCGCGAAGAATTTCCATTATCAAAAGCACAGGATGTTTTAAAAAATGAAGTAGTAGCGGTTATTGGTTACGGTGTACAAGGTCCGGGCCAGGCGCTAAACCAAAAAGACAATGGCATTAATGTAATTGTTGGTCAGCGTAAAAATTCAAAAACCTGGGATAAAGCAATCAGCGATGGCTTTGTACCCGGCGAAACTTTATTTGAGATTGAAGAAGCTCTTGAAAAAGGAACGATTATTTGCTACTTATTAAGCGATGCTGCACAGATTGAACTTTGGCCAACCGTTAAAAAACATTTAACTCCAGGTAAAGCCCTGTATTTTTCACATGGTTTCGGTATAACCTTTAACGAGCAAACCGGCATCGTTCCACCAAAAGATGTTGACGTGTTCTTAGTAGCTCCTAAAGGTTCAGGTACTTCATTACGCCGTATGTTTTTACAAGGCCGTGGCTTAAACTCAAGCTATGCTATTTTCCAGGATGCTACCGGTAAAGCATCTGACCGTGTTATTGCCTTAGGTATTGCTGTGGGTAGCGGTTACCTGTTCGAAACCGACTTCAAAAAAGAAGTATTCAGCGATTTAACCGGCGAGCGTGGTACTTTAATGGGTTGCATCCAGGGTATTTTTGCTGCTCAGTACGATGTATTACGCAGCAAAGGCCATACACCATCTGAAGCATTTAACGAAACTGTTGAAGAACTAACTCAATCATTGATGCCATTGGTTGCCGAAAACGGTATGGACTGGATGTATGCCAACTGTTCGACTACTGCTCAACGCGGTGCGTTAGACTGGTGGAAAAAATTCCGTGACGCTACTAAACCAGTATTTGAAGAATTATACGAAAGCGTTGCTACCGGTAAAGAATCTCAGCGTTCTATTGACAGCAACAGCCAGCCAGACTATCGCGAAAAACTGAACGAAGAATTGAAAGAATTACGCGAAAGCGAATTATGGCAAGCTGGTAAAACCGTACGCAGCCTGCGCCCTGAAAACCAGGAAGTAGAAGCCTAAAAGCCCCTCCTAAATCCTCCCCAGATGGGGAGGACTTTTGATTTTATGCTTTAGCTAAAAAGATAGTAGAGAACGATTAAGATGTCAACTGATAGTAATTCAAAAAATAACCCCCTCCCTACCGGGGAGGGCCGGGGTGGGGCCACATTGTTTGATAAAATATGGGATGCACACGTAGTGAGCAGCAAGGAAGGCTTTCCGGATATTTTATACATTGATACTCACTTTATACACGAGGTAACCAGTCCTCAGGCCTTTGATGGTTTACGCCAGCGGGGCTTGCCTGTTTTTAGGCCAAAACAAACGGTAGCTACCGCCGACCACAACGTACCTACCTGGGACCAGCATTTGCCTATTAAAGAAGAACTTTCGCGCTACCAGGTAGATATGCTCACCAAAAACTGCGCTGAGTTTGGCATTGAACTGTATGGTTTAGGCCACCAGTACCAGGGCATCGTGCACGTGATTGGTCCGGAACTGGGTATTACCCGCCCGGGTTGTACTTATGTTTGCGGCGATAGCCATACCTCAACACATGGTGCATTTGGTGCTATTGCTTTCGGTATCGGCACGTCGCAAGTTGAGCAGGTATTGGCTACTCAATGCTTGTTGCAGCAACGCCCTAAGCGCATGAAAATTGAGGTGAATGGTGCTTTGCAAAAAGGCGTAGGCGCCAAGGATATTATCCTGTACATCATCTCTAAAATATCAGCTGCCGGCGGTACTGGTTATTTTGTAGAATATGCCGGTGACACCATCCGCTCTTTGAGTATGGAAGGCCGCATGACCATCTGTAATATGAGTATTGAGATGGGTGCTCGCGGTGGCTTAATTGCTCCTGACGAAACGACGATTGAATACGTAAAAGGCCGCAAATTTGCCCCGCAAGGCGAAGAATGGGATAAAGCAGTTGATTACTGGAAAACGCTATATTCTGACGAAGACGCTCAATTTGACAGTGAACTGTACTTTGACGCTGCCGACATTGAACCGATGATTACTTATGGCACCAACCCGGGCATGGGCATCGGTATTACACAACATGTACCCGAAACTGCCAGCTTTGAGGCAAAAGAACAAGGCTCTTATACCAAGGCCTTAAACTACATGGGCCTGCATGAAGACCAAAGCTTGTTAGGTAAACCTATTGATTATGTATTTATCGGTAGCTGTACCAACTCGCGCATTGAGGACTTACGTCTGGTAGCCGATTTTATTAAAGGTAAACAGAAAGCAGATAACGTAACGGTATGGGTAGTGCCCGGCTCTAAGCAGGTACAGCAACAAGCCATTGCCGAAGGGTTAGATAAAATATTTGAAGCGGCAGGTTTCCCGTTGCGCGAACCTGGATGCAGCGCCTGCTTAGGCATGAATGAGGACAAAATTCCGGCTGGTAAATACTGTATATCTACCTCCAACCGCAATTTTGAAGGCCGCCAGGGACCAGACTCACGTACTTTCCTGGCCAGCCCGCTAACCGCCGCAGCAGCAGCAATTACCGGAAAAGTAACTGACATTAGAGAATTGCTGTCTGAATCTGAATTTGCTGAATTAGAGAATTAACTGAATATTATCTGCTAATAATACCAAGTGGAAAGAGATGCTCTTACATATAAAGTAATTGGCTGTGCAATGAAAGTGCACAACGCCCTTGGTAACGGCTTTCAAGAAATTATTTATCAACGATGTTTAGCTATTGAATTGGCTGAAGCAGGGATAGAATTTGTAAGAGAAAAGGAATATCCAATCTTTTATAAAGATGTCCAAGTTGGTACCAGAAGAGCAGACTTTGTAATTGAAAAGAAACTTGTGGTTGAATTAAAAGCACTTTTAAATTTAGAAGATGTGCATTTAGCGCAAGCTAAAAACTATACAGTCGCTTACAATTTTCCTATAGGTTTACTAATTAATTTCGGCGGTCAAAGCCTTCAGCATAAGCTCATCTTTCATCCCAAACATCATTTTGTTCCAAATTCTGTAAATTCATTAATTAAGTAAATTCAGATTAAATGGCAACCAAGATATTTAAACACTTACAATCATCTATAGTGCCGTTGCCTATAGAAAACATTGATACCGACCAGATTATTCCGGCCAGGTTTTTAAAGGCTACCACCCGTGACGGCTTTGGTAATAACCTGTTTCGCGACTGGCGTTTTGATAAAGAGGGCAATCCCAAAGAGGATTTTGTACTCAACCATCCTACTTACTCAGGTAAAATCCTGGTAGCAGGCAAAAACTTTGGTTGTGGCAGTAGCCGCGAACACGCGGCCTGGGCCATTGCCGATTACGGTTTTGACGTAGTGGTAAGCAGCTTTTTTGCCGACATATTTAAGGGCAACGCCCTGAATAACGGTTTACTACCAATACAAGTGAGCGACGACTTCTTAAAAAAGCTTTTTGACGCTGTTTATGCTGATGCGCATGCACAGGTAGAAGTTGATTTGGATAACCAGTTTATCAAAATAGTAAGCACAGGTGAGCAGGAAACGTTCGAAATCAATCCGTACAAAAAAGCTTGCCTCATTAACGGATACGATGATATTGATTATATCCTGAGCAACAAACAACTGGTAGAAGAATTCGAAAAGGCCCCCTAACCCCATAAAGGGGGAATAAAATCCATAAAGCGCAAAAAATTAATGGAACATAAAGATAATCCTACACGAGCTACTCATCAAAAACTCCCCCTTCAGGGGGCTGGGGGGCCGAAACATATATTAGTTATTCCGGGCGATGGCATCGGACCAGAAGTAACAACCTGGGGCCAGGCTGTATTGAAACAAATTGCTGCCGAATTTGGTCACGAATTTACTTTTGACGAAGCACTGATGGGCCACGTAGCGATAGAAGCTACCGGCAACCCATTACCGGATGAAACACTTGAAAAGGCTAAAACCAGCGATGCTATCTTATTTGGTGCAGTAGGCCATGCCAAATATGATAATGACCCGTCGGCTAAAGTACGCCCGGAGCAAGGCTTGCTAAAAATCCGTAAAGAGCTGGGCTTATATGCCAACCTACGCCCTATCGTTTTATTCGACGAGTTGCTGGACGCATCGAGCTTAAAGCCGGCAGTATTGCGTGGCACCGACATCCTGTTTTTCAGGGAACTTACTGGCGACGTATATTTTGGTGAGAAAAAACGCAGCGAAGACCGCAACACCGCATCCGACCTGATGATTTATCATCGTTACGAAGTAGAACGTATTGCCCGCAAAGCATTCGAAGCAGCACGTGCCCGTAGCAAACGCTTATGCTCTGTAGATAAAGCCAATGTACTCGAATCATCGCGCTTATGGCGCGAGGTGGTACAGGAACTGGCCAAAGAATATATCGATGTAGAAACCGAGCATATGTTTATCGACAATGCGGCCATGCAGCTGGTTAAAAACCCTAAAAAGTTTGACGTAGTATTAACTGCCAACTTATTCGGTGATATTTTAACTGACGAAGCCTCGCAAATTGCAGGCTCTATGGGTATGCTGGCATCGGCATCAGTAGGTGATGGTACCGGCTTTTTCGAACCTATTCACGGTTCAGCACATGATATCGCTGGTCAGAATAAAGCCAATCCACTGGCTTCCATCTTATCAGCTGCACTGATGCTCGAAATCAGCTTCGGACTTAAAGAAGAAGCCAAACGGATAACCAGCGCTATTGACCATGTACTGAAAGCAGGTTACCGCACTGGCGATATTGCAGACGCGCAAACCGATCCGGAAAAGATTTTAGGCACAGAAGCTATGGGCCAAATGATACTCCAGTTTTTAGCGAAACCAGCGCTGGCATAAACTATTAGAAGCAGAGTTTACCTGATTCAAATAGAAACTAAAATAATTATTAAAAACCATAATAAAGTCTCCGCCTTTAGGGGGAGATTTAGAGGGGGCTTATGAAGTGGAACGCAGATTTATATGATGACAAACACAGCTTTGTTTCCCAGTTTGGGGCAAGCGTAGTAGAGTTATTAAATGTAAAAGCAGGCGAGCACATCCTGGATATTGGTTGCGGTACAGGCGACCTGACTCACCAGATACAACAGTTAGGCGCAGACGTAACCGGCACCGACTACTCGCCCGAAATGATTGCGCAGGCACGGTTCAAATATCCAACCATTGATTTTGAAGTGGCCGACGCAGCCAACTTTACGGTAGAGTATCCGTATGATGCCGTTTTCTCAAACGCGGCATTACATTGGGTTCACAATGCTGGTGGCGTTATACGGTCGGTATATGAAGCCCTTAAACCCGGTGGACGCTTTGTAGCCGAAATGGGCGGCAAAGGTAACATCGGTCAATTAAGAGCAGCTATCAAACAAGTGTTGCAGCAACACGGATACCACCAACAGGCCGTAACACAGGTTTGGTATTTCCCATCGCTGGGCGAGTACAGCAGCTTGTTAGAACGCCAAGGATTCAGGGTTATGTTTGCCAGTCATTTCGACCGTAAAACGCCGCTGCAAGATGGCGACCAGGGCGTAGCCAAATGGATTAAGATGTTTGGCGCACAGTACTTCATCGGGATTCCTGATACTGCACAACCACAACTGGTGCAAGAAATAACCGACCTGCTGGAGCCGCACTATAATGAAAACGGGCAATGGTACGCCGATTATAAAAGATTAAGATTTATAGCTATAAAAGAATAATCTGATAGCTGAGGCAAGGAAACAGATTACTAATTTGTCTGACCTCAGACATCCGAACACACAATAAAGATAAAACACATGTTACACGATCCAAACCGAGTTTATGTATTTGACACCACCTTGCGTGATGGTGAACAAGTACCGGGCTGCCAGTTAACCACGCCTGAAAAGATTGAGATTGCGCGCGAACTGGAAGCGCTGGGCGTTGACATCATTGAGGCCGGTTTTCCGGCATCAAGTCCGGGAGATTTTCAAAGCGTAGTAGAAATTGCCAAGGCAGTTAAAGCACCAACCGTTTGCGCCCTTACACGTGCACACAAAGGCGATATTGACGCTGCAGCCGAAGCTTTGAAATATGCCAAACATCCGCGTATACATACC
>CAXYKR010000193.1:0-6951 GCA_964277815.1 uncultured Mucilaginibacter sp.
GGATGTTTTCCATCATAATCTGAAAACCGTAAAAACAACGGGCCTCGGGCACCTGCACCTCACTCATGAAGTTTACTGCCAGGTTTTCATTCACAATACCATCGCTGGCGGCAAAAAATGCCAACACGTGTGATATAAAGTGACGTTCACCATCGCTCAGGTTATCCCAGTGCTTTTGGTCGTCCGACAGGTCAATTTCTTCGGCAGTCCAAAAGCTGGCTTCATGCTTTTTGTACATCTCCCAAATTGCCGGATAGTTGATCGGCAGGATAACAAACCTGTCTTTGTTTTCTCGTAATAATACTTCGCTTTCCTGGCTCATATGCTTTCCTTTTATGTCTATGTTCTTAATCACAATTACCGCCAGCCAACCCTGTTACCCGTTTTCGCGGGTTTACATTTTAATGTGGTATGGTGGTGGTTTTTAGTTATTCACCCGCACTATTCGGGGCCTGCCAAACTTAGATTATCCGGCTTCCCTACCTCTTTAACCCTGGCTAAAGAAGCATGTGAAATTCTGTCTCAGAACTCACATTCAAATGTACATACTAAGTACAGTCGGTTGTACCTCCGGGTTTAGTGTAGTTTTTCACATGCCCTAAATAGTTATCCACATTGATGTAGGAAACTATTTTTCCCAAAAACAGGGAGTAATTTGAAGCCGGTGTTTATCAGCAGTTTACAATTCAAAATACCTGTAAACCGGCACCTCGAAAAGCAGTAGTTAAAATAGAAAACTATTGGTTTATAAACTTTATTTAGCAGATAATTCACTCATAAACAAGCCATTGAAAACAAGCTAAAGCACTTGTGTAATTCACCGCTGTTATTAACATAAAACAAAGCTTGTGGTAACAGTAAGTTAATCAACTGAGACAATGAAATGACAAAAAATTGCTCACAAAAAACTGCGACAAATGGGACACTCAGCAAGAAACTTTAGAGATGTTTTAATATTCCAGCGGAACGGTAGGTTCGCGTTTACTGGTAGACATAATCATCATGGTTTGGAAAGTTTTTACTACCGGAATGCGGCTGATTTTATCCATGATGAGTTGCTCGTACAACTTAATATCGCGCACGTAAACTTTGAGCAAGAAATCGCACTGACCGGTTACGTGATGACATTCGGTAACCTCTTTAATTTTCTGAATAGCTTCCAGGAAAATTTCGATGGTGTTGCTTTTGTGAAAATCGAGCGATACCTGTATAAAAGTTTTAATACCTAAGCCAAGTTTCTCTTCATCTACCAAGGCATGGTAACTTTTAATATACTCTGCGTTTTCCAGTTTGCGAACGCGCTCGAGGGTAGGTGCCGGAGATAATCCAATTTCGTTAGAGAGCTGAAGATTGGTTATCCGTCCGTTTTCCTGTAATATTTTTAAAATCTGTAAGTCTATCTTATCTAATTCGGCACCCATGACTGCAAAGATATTGCTCAAAGGCACAAAATAAAATTTTTTATTGACAATGATAAACAAAAGCTAATTCTACCAGTTCATAAATTTAGACTAATCTAAATTTAATATTAGATTTGTATAAATGCACTCATTTACAGAAGAAAATTACTTAAAAAGCATTTACCACTTATTGCTGAGCAAGGATAGTGCAACCACTAACGAGATTGCAGCAGCCATAGGTACCAAGGCGGCTACCGTAACCGACATGCTTAAAAAGCTGGCCGAAAAAAAACTGATTAACTATGCTCGCTATCAGGGTGTAAGCTTAACTGAGCAAGGTAGGAAGTCGGCCCTGGTGATTGTGCGCAAGCATAGGTTATGGGAATATTTTTTGGTAGAGAAACTGCAATTTAAGTGGGACGAAGTGCACGAGATGGCCGAAGAACTGGAACACATTACTTCGGTAAAACTGATTGACCGCCTCGACGAATTTATGGGCTGCCCCCGATTTGACCCGCACGGCGACCCAATACCCGATGCCCAGGGCAACATCAACCAGCACGAATCTTTGCAGCCTGCCCTGCTTTTAAGCAAAGGGCAGTGTGCTAAAATCGCCGGTGTAACCGACCACTCGACCAGCTTTTTACAATACCTCGAAAAAAGCCGGCTAACCTTGGGGCAAACTATCACCGTGACCGAAGTAAGCAATTACGACCTTTCGGTGATGGTGGAGCCATCAAACAAAGAGTTCAACATCAGCCACCAAGTGGCTAAAAATATACTGGTATTATTATGAGTTCTCATAGCGAATCGTTAAGCAGTGTGCATAGTTCGGTAGATACCGAAAGCAAAACCGGCTGGCGTAAAATATGGGCCTTTATTGGTCCGGCCTACCTGATTAGCGTTGGGTATATGGACCCAGGCAACTGGGCTACCGATTTGCAGGCGGGCAGTCAGTTTGGTTATAAACTGATTTGGGTTTTACTGATGTCAAACCTGATTGCCTTATTATTACAGTCGTTAAGTGCCCGGTTGGGTATTGTTCGTGGTTTGGATATTGCTCAGGCCTCAAAATCTACCTACCCACGTTTTGTAAATTTCAGCCTGTATGTGTTAGCGCAAATATCAATCATCGCCTGCGACCTGGCCGAAATTATAGGGATGGCCATAGGCTTGCAACTACTGTTTGGCTTGCCGCTTATTTGGGGAGTATCTATTACCATGTTGGATACGCTGCTCCTGCTCTTTCTGCTTAATAAAGGTATGCGCAGGCTAGAGGGCTTTATTGTATCGCTCATATTTATTGTGGGCTTATCCTTTTTAATAGAGATGGTTATTGTAAAGCCCGATCTGCCCGAACTGGCCAAAGGTTTTATCCCTACCACCCTGAACCACGATGCCCTGTATATTGCTATTGGGATTATAGGCGCTACGGTAATGCCGCATAACTTGTACCTCCATTCCTCACTGGTGCAAACCCGCAAAATTGACCGTAGCGACGAGGGTATCCGCAACGCTATCAAATTTAACTTTTGGGATACAACCATTGCCCTCAACCTTGCTTTTTTCGTAAATGCGGCTATCTTGATTTTGGCAGCCAGCGCCTTTTTCCGGAATGGTTATCACCAGGTAGCCGAGATTGAAGATGCGCACAAACTACTCAACGACATTTTTGGCAGCATGGCTCCTAAGCTATTCGCCATTGCGCTAATTGCCGCCGGGCAAAGCTCGACCGTTACCGGCACCCTGGCCGGACAAATTATCATGGAAGGGCACCTAAACCTGCGCATTGCACCCTGGTTGCGCCGCCTGCTAACCCGCTTACTGGCCATTTTACCGGCTTACTTAACCTTGCTTTATGCCGGCGAAAATGGTTTGGGCCGATTGCTGGTACTTAGCCAGGTAGTGTTGAGTTTACAACTGGGGTTTGCCGTAATACCTTTAATACACTTCACGTCCGACAAAAAAACGATGGGCAAATTTGCCAACAAACTATGGGTTAAGGTAATGGCCTGGTTTTTTGCCGCCCTCATTGTTGGATTAAACGGGCGTTTAGTGGTTGAAGAGATTGGCAAGTGGGCTGAAGCCAATCCGGGTTCGGCAGGTTTAATTCATTACCTGGTTACGCCTATTGCCATTGCTATTGGCGTTTTGCTGTTATATGTTTTCATTAAGCCGTTAATCAGCGCCGGCCATAAAAAGTTTACTGCGGTACCACACGGTATTGCCATGTCTATCCAGGGGCTGCAGATTACTGATTACAAAAAGATAGGTATAGCTATCGATTTTACTCCCAACGATGAAATTGCCATTAAGCATGCCATTAAACAAGGTGGCACGCTGGCCAGTTATATACTCATTCATGTGGTTGAAACGGCCGGCGCCCGCTACCACGGTACGCAGGTAATGGACTACGAAACGCAAAGCGATTTTGCCAACATGGAGCAATACGTAAGCGCGTTGAAAGAATTAGGTTATAATGCCACAACCAGCATTGGCTACGGTAACCGGGGCAATGCCATTGCGCAGGTAGTTACCTCACAAGCTATCGAGTTTTTGGTGATGGGCTCGCACGGGCACAAAGCGTTTAAAGATTTAATTTACGGCACTACTGTTGATACAGTAAGGCACCTGGTGAATATACCTGTACTGGTAGTAAAATCGCCACAAAAATAAATTGCATATTTGCAGGCTAAGCCATGAACGAACAACTGTACATTAAAAATAAAAAGGCCTACTTTGAATATCATATACTCGACGAATACACTGCGGGTATTAAACTGTTGGGTACCGAAATTAAGTCAATCCGCGAAGGAAAGGCAAACCTGAATGATGCGTTTTGCACTTTTATCAGCGACCAGCTTTACGTGCGCAACCTGCACATTTCCGAATACTCGCATGGCTCATTTTATAACCATGAGGCCAAGCGCGACCGCGTATTGTTGCTTACTAAAAAAGAACTGAAAAAACTACGTACGCGCACCGAAGAGAAAGGCTTTACCATTGTGCCTTTAGCCATGTTTATCAGCGAGCGTGGTTTTGCTAAGTTAAAAATTGGCCTGGCCCAGGGTAAAAAGACTTTTGATAAACGCGAAACCATGAAAGAACGCGACAATAAGATTGAGTTGAGCCGGGTAATGAAGCGATAAATTAGAGTATAGAGTTTTAGAATATAGAGTATAGAATCAAGAATACAGATGCTTGCAGAGCGATTATTGATGATAGTCGCTCTTTTTATGACATCATTACGGCAATCAGCAGCCGACTACTAAACTACCAGGCCTGGTCGCCTACCAGGGGCACAAAACGGAAGGTGTCAAGTACTACTTTTTCGTAGTCGTTATCACCTACTTTTAAAATAGTGACCATTTTTTGTTCCTGCTCGTCACCAACAGGGATGACCAGCATGCCCCCTACTCTAAGCTGACGAAGCAATACTTCAGGCACGGTGGGCGCACCGGCGGTTACTATAATTTTATCATATGGGGCATGGGTTTCAATTCCTTTTGAACCATCACCCAAAAAGAAGTTGGGGCGGTAACCCATGTAAGGTAAAACCTGAATGGTACGGTGATAAAGGGCTTCCTGCCGCTCAATGGTATACACGTCGGCGCCTAACTCCATCAATATACAGGTTTGATAACCGCAGCCTGTACCAATCTCGAGCACCTTTTGACCTTTGTGTATATGCAGTAATTCGGATTGGTACGCTACCGTATAAGGTTGCGAAATGGTTTGACCTTCGCCTATCGGGAAAGCAATATCCTTGTAGGCCTGGTTCCAGAAAGTCTCGTCGAAAAAATAGTGGCGGGGCACTTTGTTGATGGCTTGCAACACGTGTTCATCTTCAATACCTTTCTTCTTTAAAACATCAACCAGCCTTTTGCGGGCACCCTTCTCGCGGTAATTATCTATAAACTTGTAAGCCATTTGAACTGCAAAACTAAGAAAATAACGGCTTTTTAGGGTCTTTAGCAAGCTATAAAAGTTAGCAAAGCTGCTAATGGTTTGACATGCAACCTCCTAATTTTACAGCGAACGCCTTATGTCCGTTGCAACATCAATAGGGGTCAACGTCGGGTTGCACCAGGCAACCTTTGCTTAACTTGGTAGTTTGGAACTGCAGAATTACCTCACGGATAATGTTTTTCACCTTGACGATGGATATCGTATCGCGCTCAAATTTGAGCATGATAGACTTGATATAAAAATTGCGTATGCGGCTAATGAGCGGAAACTCCGGCCCAATTACCCGGTCGCCAAAATGCTTGCGCAGCTCATTAGCCAAATACTCCGCCTGGTGAAACAAACGCTCGGCATCTTTATGCTTTATATCCATCTGGATGATGCGGTAAAACGGCGGGTATTTAAAGTTTTTGCGTTCTTCAATTTCGGTAAGGTATAACTCCTTGTAATCATTGCGAATCACCTGGTCAATCACCCGGTGATGAGGATTGTAGGTTTGAATAACCACTTTACCCTGTTTGCCCCGGCGCCCTGCCCTGCCGCTTACCTGCGCCAGCATCTGAAAGCTGCGCTCGTTTGCCCGATAATCCGGGTACTTCAACAAGCTATCCGCATTGATGATGCCAATCACCGTCACGTCCGAAAAATCAAGCCCTTTAGCTACCATTTGTGTACCAACCAGTATGTCAATCCGTTTTTCCTCCAAATCGTTCAACATATTTTGGTAGGCGTTGCGGGCGCGCGTAGTATCCAGGTCCATGCGGGCAATGCGGGCTTCGGGCAGTAATACCTGTAGCTCGTCCTCAATTTTTTCGGTACCAAAGCCTTTGTACTCCAGGTGGGTGGAGCCACAAGCCGGGCAGGTATTCAGCGTATCTTCTTTATAGCCGCAATAATGACAATGCAATTGGCTGCTGCTTTTGTGAAAAGTTAAGCTTACATCACAATTAATGCAACGTGGTGTAAAGGCACAAACCCGGCATACCAAAACCGGCGCGTAACCCCGGCGGTTCTGAAACAGAATAATCTGTTCCTTATTTTCGATAGCGGTTTGCATATCCTTCATCAGCACACCCGTAAAGTGCGACTGCATGGTTTTGCGCTTTGTTTCTTCGGTAATGCTTACTACTTCAATTTCGGGCAAGCTAACGCCGCCAAAGCGTTCGGTCAATTCAGCAAAACCATATTTTCTAGTTCGTGCGTTAAAAAAAGATTCGAACGAGGGCGTTGCAGAGCCTAATAAAACCTTAGCCTGGTAACGGCTGGACAGGTAAATAGCCGCATCGCGAGCATTGTACCGTGGTGCCGGGTCGAATTGTTTGTAAGAGGTTTCGTGCTCCTCGTCGATGATAATTAAACCCAGATTGTCGAACGGCAAAAACACGGACGAGCGTGCGCCTAAAACCACTTTGTATTCGTGGTTCAGTACCTTTTGCCAAACTTCTACCCGCTCATTATCATTAAACCGAGAGTGGTAAACGCCGATGTCGTTGCCAAAATATTTGCGCAGGCGTTCAATAACATGCGTAGTCAGGGCAATTTCGGGCAGCAAATACAACACCTGTTTACCGGCCTGTATGGCATC
>CAXYKR010000194.1:0-5749 GCA_964277815.1 uncultured Mucilaginibacter sp.
GGCTGATTTTGTATCGCCGGGGGCTGCAGATTTACGATAATGGTCGGTCATTGATTTGATGGCTTCGAATACAATAGGCTTAGCTGTGATTAAGCCAGCTGGCTGGTAGTCTAACTTGATAGGCATAAATTTTAGTTTTAAGTTGCTGATACTTTAAATATAAATGGTTGATTTTGAGAACGCAAATTATACACAGTTGACCGTTTGTACCTCGGGGATTCCCCCCAATTAGCTACCGTAAAATTACGGTAATGCATTTCCGCTATTCCCCGGTTTGCGCCCAAGACCATCTGGCATAGCTTTACCGAAAATCACTTAAATTATTTTATTATGAAACGTATCAACATTGAGGTTGTCATCAACCGTTCAGGGCGTGCCTACATCAGTCTTACTCCATCAGATTATGACCTTTGGGCTCCTAAGCAGTCAGCAAGCAAAACATTTGAACTGGCGCCCGGAAATTATTTTATCGATTATGACATTGTTACTGGGGGCGGTGGTCATCTGGTAATTACAGATGAAGAAACAGGAGAGCTCAAGAGAAGGGATCTGAACGCCGGACGTAACCAAGGTGTGATTGACATCAGCCTATGAAAAAGATTATTTTAGCAATGTTGCTGCTGGTGGCAGCACATTGCAGTTACGGGCAAGATGACAGAGTTCGGGATGCTGCTGAACTAAAAACCGGCAACAGCCAGGATGTGCTGGCGAGCTTTTTCCGTTTGGGCTTTAACGACCTTTGGAATGGCCGGCAGTTTCAATTCAGCTCTTCCATACTGGCAATCAAAGCTAAAACTAACCCCAATATTTTGGTAGATACAAACTACCAACGCCAAAAATTTGCTCGTAATATGGTTATCGGCATTGGCTTAATGGCCGATTCTTCGTTTAAATTCAGGTCAGCTTTGTTGCATGCAAAATATGCCATCATCAACAATCGGGATAAGGATTTATTTAAAGTCAGCCCAGAATTGGAAACACTATTTTTTGTCACCAATACATTCTTTCATAAAGCAATGAATGAATATCAAAGCACTCATCCGCTCGACTCTGACCTGAAATTGGTCCAATTATTCAAGACTCCAGCATCCGACGGAAAAAGAACACCATCGGCGAACCTACCTATGGCTTATAAAAGAATTTTGAATACGCTACTACAATCGCCCGAATTTACACAACTGAGCCAATTAGCTTTAGACGATATTCCTAAAAATTTAGATAAAAGATATGCGGCTATTTCAAAATCTATGGAAAAGGCATCATTGTGGACTGTTGGCGGGCAGTATATTGTCAGCAATGGGAGGCTTTTCAATAAAGCAGTCCTCAATACAGAGTATTTAAAAGGCGTTACCAAAACAGGCAAACGCATGGGACTTGAATTGGATATCAATGCGAACCTTAGCTTTTATGATAGCCTTGCCGTTGTGGGCACCTATCGTCGTACTGTACTCAATAGCTCGGCCGGTATTAACTGGATCATCTATAAAAGCAGACAGACAGAAAAATCGTATGTGGAGTTTAAACCAGCCTTAACCTACTACAACGTATTTGGCGGACTGCTTCCTGACGAAAACAAGAGTAAGTTCACTTTTGATGGTGTTCTGCGTGTACGGATTACAGACGAACTGTGGTTACCGCTTAATATTAAATATGACCCGAATGCGAAAAAGATATTTGGGTTCCTAAATGTTACTGCCAACTTTGATTGGCTCGGCCATAAAAACAACAATTAATCACTATTAAAACTGAATTACTTTTACCCTTACTGTCTGCTGGTGTATTGTCAGGCTTCATCAATTTCTTTGTAATTTATGTCAATTTACCTTTTCAGCCCCCGGCCATGCAATTAGCAGCAGCCAACACAGCACTTAAAGATATCTGGTGGATCGCACTCCTTGGGTATGTACTTACCGGATGTGGCGGAGCAATGCTGACCTTAACGATCAACGCTATTGTCGGCGGATTAAAAGGGATAGACGATGGGGATCACCATCGTTTAGTAACCTTCGGATACGCATTGGCTTTTGGATACTCAGCAACTCGGATTTTAGCTGGAATAACCGATTCCATCCTAAAGCGAATTGCATTTTTGGAGCAAAAAGTAGCATAAGTATGTAGTTGACTGTATGGTGATGCTTCAAGCAAATGCGTAGGTGCAATTAAAATAGCAGGATATTGTTAAAGCATTTCAGATTTGGAGTCAAAGATTCTTTATGAGTTGAATACTTTGTTTATTCCTTACCGGTCATACGCAACAGGTTGACGCTAAAATATCAACAGCTTTAATTTGTAGAAAGTCAGTATATTAACGCAACGATGTAGCCGCGTAGTTTCAAGAAAACGTCACCTATGATTGAGATCACCATAAAAGCCTAATTATAGTCATATGAATAAGATACTGATTCCGGAGAATCCTTTTGGCCGTATTGCATTGAGCTGTTCGGGTGGTGGTTACCGCGCCGCCGGCTATCATTTAGGGGCTATGGCGTATCTAAATCGAGTCCACTACAATGGCGAACCACTATTGAACCATGTAAAGATGCTCTCGACAGTGTCGGGAGGAACGATCACGGGTATCGTTTACGCGCTTGGTAAAGCAAGAGGTGATGATTTTAATACTATTTATGAGTTTCTTGTCAGTCAACTTAAACAGATAGACCTGGTAAAAGAAGGTATTTCTTTGCTTAATCCGGATGCTGCCTGGCCAAATCCCTACAAGACGAAAAATTTAATCAATGCATTTGCATTGCAGTATGATCGCTTCCTGACCAAGGGGGCAACCGTGGGCGAACTTGATTTGAAAAATACCCATTTAGAATCGGTCGTCTTTAATTCGACAGAGTTTACCAAGGCACTTGATTTTCGTTTCCGGAATCCCGGCACGGGATATTCCGGAAACTATTATAACATAGTGCGTACCAGTGATATGGCGGAAGCGAAGCTGGGTGATGTTATGGCAGCATCTTCCTGTTTTCCGGGAGGCTTCGAGCCCATCATCTGGCCAGATGATTTTGTGCATTCGCAATCCCCAAAAATCAAAGAATTAGTTCAGCCAGATAAAATGTTGGGATTAATGGATGGTGGCATTTATGACAACCAGGGAATTGACTCGATTTTACGCTATAAACGAAAAAGAAACGAAGCTAACTTTGATTTGATCATCGTTTCGGATGTTTCTTCGCCAAAAATGACGGCTTATGCACCTATAGAAAAAGCAGAAAAGACAGGTTTTTATCGGTGGACACTAAAGGATTTTCTGACCCAGGCGAGGCGAATTGACCAAATCGTAACGTCGGCGCTCATAGTCATAGTAGTTATTGGCTTGGCTGTGCCTGCGTTTTCGGGTTACAAAGATACTGCTGTTAATGGCTTTTTAATCGGATTGGCACTTGCAGCCGCTTTACTAATAGCCATAAAAAACGTGGCGATGGCCAGGTTGCTATCAGCTTATCAATGGGTTCAATGTCGCGTTCAAAAAATGATTCCTGAATTTTATCGTGAAAAGCTTTCACACCTGCAAATTGAAAACCTGTCACTTCATCGGATTGAGCCCTTATTGTATAACCGGCTAAAATCTGTATCTACTTTAATGACCAGTGTTTTTCTTAAAGTTGTACGAAGGCTAAACTATAATATTTTATTTGAAGATCAACGATATGATTTCAGAAGAATAGGCAACCTTATCAGACAGCTTACCAAGGATGATTATGTAGAAGCAAGAATACGGGAACGGGCACAAAAGAAAATTCATCCGAACGTGCTTGCAAATAGTATTTATACAGGTGATTATCAAAAGGATATCTGGCCCAAACTCCAGTCACTAACCGAGGAAACAGCTAATTTTGGAACCACTTTGTGGTTTACCGATCTGGATAGCGTTGGCGGATTGCTTGATAAGCTGATCCTAACCGGACAGGTAACGATGTGCTATAACTTAATTCGCTACCTGGAAGAATTGATTTACACTACAAACAATGGGTTCAGTGGGCTATCTGCGGAAACTCAGTTCAACCTTATACAAACATATGAGCACTGCAAAGCAGACTGGAATGATTTCAAAGAGAAAGTTTAACTGTTGGCTATCCGCCTTTCAAGGAAGATTGTTGACCATGCCAATAAATCTTCCTCACTTACAAACCCAAGCTCTTCAAAAAACCTTCCCGGTAATTGCTCCCGATGGGGATTTCGGTACGGTCTGCAAAAACACGGTTCCCGTCAATGTGCGTAATTTTGCTTTTGTTAATTAAAAACGAGCGGTGCGTCCTCAAAAATAGATCAGGCGGAAGCAGGCTGATTAATGCATTAAAAGTCATGACCGGTAGCAGCGTTGTGTTGGTGGTTACAACTTTGGTATAATTGCCCTGAGCCTCCGCATAAATCAGTTCGTGGAAAGTCACTTTATGTATTTTTCCTTCTACCCGTAAAAACAAAAAGTCCTGAACCGGCTGCGTACCAATCTCTTTGATGGGCGCCTGTTCTGCTTCCAGCCGCGCTATGGCCTTGTCGACAGCAATCATAAATCTTTCGAACGAAAAGGGCTTCAGCAGGTAATCACATGCCGACAAATCAAAGGCATCAACCGCAAATTCTTTGTAGGCCGTTGTGAAAATAATTTGCGGCACCTCTTTTAAGGTTTTCACAAAAGACAGCCCGCTAAGCACCGGCATATTGATGTCCAAAAAAATGATGTCAATAGGTTGTTCTTGCAGTAGCTTTTTAGCGTCTAAGGCATTGTTGCAACAACCAGCCACGTTTAAGTAATCCAATTGTTGGCAGTAGGAGGCTACAATCTCCACTGCAATCGGCTCGTCATCAACAATCAAACAATTCCATTTTTTCATGCTGTTACCTTTTCTAGTTGCAACATTACGGTATAAAATCCATCCTTGTCAGTAATCGTTAAGTTATGCCGGCCCGGGTAAAGCAAATGCAGCCGCTTTTTTACATTATCCAGCCCAAACCCGCTATGCTTCTCTTCTACCCTTTCGCCATCATGAGCCTGATGTGAATTTTTGATTTCGAACTGTATAAAGTTCGACCAGGTCTTCAGCCGGATATCTATAAATATTTGCTGTTCGGTGGTGTCTTTAGCATGTTTGAAAGCGTTTTCTATAAAGATAATCAGCAGCATGGGAGCTATGCGCGTATTTTCATCACTCTCCGCAAATTCTGCATGCAGCTGAAGCCGGTTACCAATCCTGATTTTTTCGAATGCCATGTAGTTGTTGATGTAGGCCAGTTCGTCTTTGAGCAATACAAAAGGCTCTTTGGCTTCGTAAACTGAGTAACGCAACAGTTCAGATAGTTTTAGTAGTAGTCCAGGCATTTCCTGGTGTCGGCTAATGGAGATGCCGTATAAATTATTTAAGGTATTAAATAAAAAGTGAGGACTTAACTGTGATTGCAATAAGCGAAGTTCGCTATGGCTGTGAGCCTCATGCGCCTGGGCGGCCGTTAAGCGGGATTGGTTTATCCGGATGAGTTTAATAAACGCGCCCAAAGCCACGCTCATTACCACAAATGGCATCCAGTAAAAAAACAGATTGAGGGCAGGCGCTGAGGTTAACGGATAGTCGGCATGCACAAATAACCATATAACGCAAAGAGCAATCAGCGCACCCAAACCTAACAAATGGCTGCTTGCAATCACCTTGCTTTGCCCACCCCATATTTGCGCGATGTAACGACCACTATACATAAAGCCAAAAAAGCCGATGGTAACCGCCACCGCCAGTTCTTCTATCTCTTC
>CAXYKR010000195.1:0-6150 GCA_964277815.1 uncultured Mucilaginibacter sp.
ACGCTTATCATGAAAAAAATATAGCCATCACTGGGACTGGTACTATTGACGGTAATGCCAGCAATTCGGACTGGTGGATATGGAAAGGCAATGCCGAACATGGTTGGAAGACCGGTTTACCCAATCAGAAAAAAGGCCGCGACAGTCTGCATACTTTGATGCATAACAAGGTAGATGCCCGCAAGCGCGTTTTTGGCGATGGCTACTACCTACGCCCCTATATGATGCAGCCTTATGAATGCCAGAATGTATTAATTTCGGGCGTAAAATTGGTCAACTCGCCCATGTGGTTTATTGGTCCGGTGATGTGTGATAACGTCATCGTCGACAAAGTTTCGGTGACTTCGCATGGTCCCAACACTGATGGCTGCGACCCGGACGCTTGTAAAAATGTGTTGATTAAAGATTGCTACTTCAATACCGGTGACGACTGTATAGCTATCAAATCCGGCAGAGACGAAGATGGCCGTGCCTTTGGCCGCCCGGCCGAAAACCACCTGATTGAGGACTGCCGTATGGAAGACGGTCACGGTGGTGTAGTGATAGGAAGCGAAATTGCTGGTGGCGCTAAGAATATATATGCCATTAACTGCCAGATGAGCAGCCCGGATATGGACATTATTTTACGCATTAAAACCAGCTCTTCGCGTGGCGGCATTATCCAGAATGTGTTCATGGACAATATTAAGGTCGGTGTTTATAAAACTGCTGCCGTACACTGCAATATGTTTTACGAAAAGCCGGGTAATTTTATGCCAACTATCCGTAATATTTGGGTGCAAAACCTTGATGTTACTACCGGTGGCACTTATGGGGTATTCGTCAACGCTTATAAAGAATCGCCGGTGCAAAACCTTAAGTTGATTAACTGCAATATCCGTAACGTAAAAACACCGGTGAAGGTTGACTATGTGAAAGATATGGAGTTTAAAAATGTGATAATCAATGGTAAACCAGTTGAAGCTAAATAACAGCCTCCACTGTATTTTGCATCTAAAGAGATATATTTTACCTTAACGCAATGTTTAATACCTTTATAATTAATTTCTAATAATAACGACTCAAAGTAGGAAATTCCATGTAACTTTAGGCCTGGCCTTAAGCAATTTATATGGATAGACGTCTACTTTTCGCTTTTTTAATTTCTTTATTTTTTGTAAATTTTGGTTATGCTCAAACTAACGTTATAGGGACTTTAACCGCAAACACCACCTGGACAAAAGCTGGGAGTCCTTACAGTATAACTGGCGATGTCATTGTACCGGCAGGCTTTATTTTAACGATAGAGCCGGGGGTTACTATTGAAAGGAAAAATCAATCTCAAATATTAATCAACGGGACTGTAAATGCTGTTGGTAGTAAGTCCGACAGCATTATTTTTAAGAATACGAATTCACCTTCCACTTTTTTTCTTGACTTTCAAAAAGCTAATTTAAGCACGTCTATTTTAAGTTTCATCAGCTTCAAAGGTGATGGTGTAATGATGAATAACCTGCGTGTTGGTAATGAGACTTCTGCCTCCCCTGCAACTTCGCAAAATACAGGTTCACTTAAAGTTTCCAACTCCAATCTTAGCAAAAGTTACATCACTACCAATGGTTACAAATCAACTGCAAGTTTAGAGTTGACAGGCTGCCTGGCTATTGAATCCACTTTCAAAAGTTCCTCAACCGATGCAGAGCCTATCAATATATCAAATTCTCAACTATTCAATTCTTCACTCATCAGTGACTCGCAAACAGGCGGCGTTAACTTAAGTAAGAGTTTTTCGAGAGGTTGTACTTTTTTTGTTGGATGTTGCGACGCCGGCCTAAGCTTAGATAACTGCAAAATTGAAAACTCTTTTATCATTAACAGTCCGAATTTGAGTACGAACGCAACCGGTAAAGTGAGCATAATCAATACAATCTTGCTTAACACACCGATATCCACTACAACGAATAACTATGCTATAAAAAATTCGAAATTTATCGCAACTAAGGCGGTACTTGACAAAAATGGATATAACCCATTGTACTTAGTCGACGTGGGTCCTGTATCAATCGAAAACTCAGAAATATCAGCGGTCAGAGACTTTAAAATTAGTGGTATAAATATCAGTAAAAGCCCAACTGTTGCAGGTATAGTCACGCTAAAAAACAATTTGTTTAATGGACTTTTAAACTCCATTACAACAAATAATGCCGCAGTTGACTATCAAATTAATCGTAACAATTTTTTGGAACCGAAAGGCTTTGCTATCAGAGGTTTCAATCTAAACCAAATTGCAGCAGACAATAATTTCTACGCTTTAGAAAGCGGCCGGCAGGTTAGCGACGTAATTTATGAAAATTATAACCCAAAAGGCAAAATCACCTTTTTACCAATACTAAACTCGCCATCGGCTACCGCACCCGTATCTGCCCCGAATAATGTGGTTAAAAACAATGTTAACGGAGGCATGAAAATTAGCTGGGTTAAAAATTCGTCGACAAATGTAAAGGGATACAAAATTTATTGGGGATATATTGACGCGTTTACCTATGAGCATTCTGCTGAAGTGAAGGCGACAGACTCTACTTACACCATCAATAATATATTAAACACTGAAACGGTTGCGGTAACGGCCTTAAACACCAACGCTGATGGCGTTGACGACCAAGTGGATGGCTTTGAATCCTGGTATGCAACTGCGGTGTGGCCATCACCGGTAATCAAATCTTTTAGCCCGAAAACGGCTGGCCTGAATTTTACTGTAAAAATTGACGGATACAGTTTTGATAATGTCACTCAAGTAAGCTTTGGTGGAGTTCCCGCTACCGATTTCATTATATCATCTCCGACAAGAATTGTAGCTACTGTTGGATACGCAAAATCTGGAAACGTAACGGTAAGCAATAGCTTTGGAAGTTACGATAAAGAAGGTTTTGTTTACAGATCCGGGCCCTCAATCAGCTCGGTAAAGCCTGCACCGGCTACATCCGGACTAAAAATTGGAATAAACGGAGGTGATTTCTTAGAGACTACTGCAGTGTCTATAAACGGCATCCCGGTAACGCAGTTTGTCGTGGTTTCCTCAAAGCTCATTGTTGCAACCGTACCGGTAGGAGTTAAGTCGGGCACGGTAAGCGTCACAACGCCTTTCGGCATTACCTCTTCCAATAATTTTGAATATATGGAGCAGCCGGTAATTTCATATCAGTCGCCGGCAAGTTTTGAAGCGGGGACTACCATTACAGCTCTTGAGCCCAGTAATAGAGGTGGCGCAGTAGCTGCATCAAATTACGGTAATACCATAACTTTAGCAGGTAACGGACAATCAACATCTTTGGATGGTGTCAGCACCTCTGCAAGCTTCTACAATCCTATCGGCATCACTGCTGATGAACAGGGAAACCTATATGTTACAGACCAAACGCCAGGCAAAATAAGGATGATTGCCCCTAACGGTAACGTAACTACACTGGCAGGCAGCATTCCGGGTGCTGATGACGGCATTGGCACTGCAGCCGGCTTTTACTCGCCGATAGGCATTACTATAGGTCAAGACGGGAATATTTACGTTGTTGACCAGGGTACAAGCCGCATTCGCAAAATTACGCGCGATGGAACAGTATCTACTTTAGCGGGAAGCAGAACAGCCGGTTCTGTTAACGGAACCGGAACATCAGCCAGTTTTAATCAGCCTGCAGGCATAGCTTCAGGCCCTGACGGCAACTTGTATGTTACTGATTATGGCAATAATCTTATACGTAAAGTAACACTGGATGGCGTAGTGACTACGTTTGCCGGTAACGGAACTGCCGCCTCAACTAATGGTACGGGTAGTGCGGTTAGCTTTTTCCGCCCCGCAGGTATAGCTGTTGATGCAGAAGGAAATGTTTTTGTGAGCGAGGCTCTAGGTAATGTAATCCGTAAAATAACACCTTCCGGAACAGCAACCACATTGGCCGGAAGCGGCCGCTCTTCTTATGCTGACGGTGTAGGCACCCAGGCTGGTTTTTCAGAGCCGTACGGACTTACCTTAGATAAAGCCGGGACGCTTTATGTTGCCGACCGTAGCACACATACCATTCGCGCTATTTCGCCGCAAGGCGTAGTGAAAACCATTGCTGGTAGCTGGACAGGCAATAGTGGTAATGCAAATGGTGTAGGCAATAAGGCTTTGTTTAATCAGCCTTCCGGAATAACTTACGCTGCAGGGAAACTGTATGTAACCGACTGGTCAAACAAACTCATCCGTGCCATAGATGTTACGGGCTATGCGATTAGCCCTGAGCCGCCGGCCGGTTTGAGTTTCAACAGTCAGACCGGAAAGCTATCGGGAACGCCTGCCACCTTATCAGCAGCTACTGACTATTTCGTAACAGCAACTAATATTGTTGGTACAGGCGCAACTACGCTAAATTTATCAGTCAAGTTACCTCAAGCACCAAAAATTGCCTACGGCAGTTCAATACCATTTATCATCAACACGCCGATTATCCCTTTATCGCCCAACAACACAGGTGGCGCCGTAAATGATGCTAATACATTTACTCAGGTATTTTCGGGCGGCGGTTCTGGTAGTGGGTTTAACGACGGCGACGCAAATACCGCAAGATTTGCAAATGCCAGCGGTATATCTCCTGACCAAAAAGGTAATTTTTACGTGGCAGATACCTACAATAATCGTATAAGGCTAATCAATCAAAACGGTACAACATCTACTTTAGCAGGAAGCAGCATTGCGGGCAGCGCAAACGGCTCAGGTTCGAGCGCAAGTTTTAATGGCCCGACCGATGTTGCGGCTGATGCCTTAGGAAATGTATTTGTTGTAGATGCCGGCAATAAAAAGATACGTTTTATTTCTGCAAGCGGCGTTGTGAGCAACTACGCAGGCAGCGGAACAAATGCTTCCGCAGACGGAACTACTTCAACTGCAAGTTTTAGTGACCCACGATATATTGCGATGGATGCTTCTGGAAACGTTTATGTGTCTGAAACCGCAGTTGGAAGAATACGTAAAATATCAAATGGAAATGTAACCACGTTTGCAAGTAATCTGAGCCAACCCAAAGGATTAGCCGTAGATGCTGCCGGCAATATTTATGTTGCCGAAAGTGGTAATAACCAAATACGCAAAATTGCAGCTAACGGTATCACGAGTGTTTATGTCGCGACCAATACGGATGCCTCGCGCAGTTTCTTCTCACCATCAGATGTTACTATTGATGATGAAGGAAATTTATACGTCATTGACCAATCGAGCTACATTGCCCGGAAAGTTAATATCAATGGTAGTGTTGAAACTTTGCCCGCATTTAATCCGACAGCATCTCCGGTTACCGCTATTTTTCCAAATGGGATTACTTATGCAGACGGGACACTGTACATCACTGAAAATGGCAGGATTAAAAAAGTATCCATCAATGGTTATCGCGTGTCACCAGCTCTGCCTTCAGGTATCGTTATGGATAAAGTAACGGGCGTCATGAGTGGGACGCCAACAGTTTTATCAGCGCAAAAAGAATACACAGTTACAGCAACAAACGCAGGAGGCAGCAGCTCAACCAAAGTAACCCTCACTGTTAATGCAACTCCTCCCCTGCCTCAAATTACAACAGTTACGGGCAAGCCATATGAAGGGGAAGTGATTACCATTTCAGGTAAAAATTTCGAATCAGCGTCCGCTGTAATGTTTGGCAATAAACCAGCGGCATCTTTTAAAGTGATTTCATCAACTTTAATTGAAGCAGTTTTAGGAAACGGCGAGAGCGGCGACATTACAGTGCAAACCCCTAATGGCAAAGCCAGTTCATCCGGTTTTCGTTTTATAGGCAAACCTGTTATCAAATCAATCACGCCAATGACAGGCGGTGTAGGTACCACTTTAACCGTTGAAGGCACTGATATCATAAGCTGGACCGATATCACTATAGGCGGCGTAAAGCCACGTGTAGTAGCGGCTGACAGAGCAGTAACTAAATTATATTTATCTGTTGGCGATGGCGCAAGCGGCGATATCGTGCTCACCACAGCTGCCGGCACAGCTGTCTACCCTGGTTTTAAGTACACCAGTCCAATCATAACATCAATTACCCCTTCCAGCGCGCGTGCGGCAGACATGGTAACTGTTAAAGGCAACAATTTTAACGATGTAAAATCAGTAATTATTGGTAACAAGGCCGT
>CAXYKR010000196.1:0-14956 GCA_964277815.1 uncultured Mucilaginibacter sp.
CAATACAATAAACGCCATTACAAACGTTAGCAGTATGTTACCGGTTACGTTAGCGCCACCCGGAAATACCGGAATTAAGCCTAACAAGTTGTTAATCCAGATAAAGAAGAAAATGGTTAACAATATAGGCATGTAACGCTCGTAGCGGTAACCAATATTAGGGCGGGCAATTTCATCACGCACAAACATAATTACGGGCTCGATGAAAGATTGCAAACCTTTTGGCGCTTTACCTTTGCGCTTTTTATAAGAAGCAGCTACAGTAAAAAATATAATAAATAATATGGTTCCGGCCAACCACATAGCCAGCACGTTTTTAGTAATCGAAAAATCGTAGATATGACTCGAAGCTTCTTTATCCACCTCGCCGGCAGCGTTTACTACACGAATTTTATCTTCGATAAGTTTGTAAGTGTAATACTTACCCTGGTAAGCTTCGTGACCGTGATGAAAATTAGCACCCGAGAAAAACTCTGTTCCTTTATCGGTAAAAAGAATGACCGGAAGCGGGATAGATACCTCGCCGCCTACATGCCAGTAATGCGAGTCGGCAATATGTTCCAGGATTGCAGTAGTTGGATTGAAGGCCTCCTGTTCTGCATTTTTAGCCTCTACGGGCTCATTTTCGTGCTGTATAGCAAAAGTGTTACACACTGTTAGTGTAAAAAGAACACCTAAAATTACGCGGAGGATAATTTTTTTTGAGTTCAAAATGTGCCTAAAATCCATTAATTGGGAGATTTTTACGTTTTATTTTGGACGCGCAAGTTACTCAACAAACTGTAAATTTCAAAGGCGGTATACAAGAAATACAGATAAAAATAATTGAGTACAAAAACAACGTCGTTAACCTTGTATTTATGCAGGTAAATAAGTGCCACAGTCATACATAAAAGCAACTTAAAAGTAGTGGCGCCTAAAAACACTTGTCCGCCTAAGGTACCGCTTTTTTGTTGCGCCCATATTACCCCAAGACTAATTAAAAAAGTAAGCGACGAAAAAAACTGGAATATGAGCCAGAAACCTGGGATAAGCCAGTTAGTTTTTTCAGAGTACGTAATTAACACCGGGGGGAGTGCAATAAAAATAGTGGCTAAGCCAAAAGCGATGAAATATCTTTTCAATCTTTAACCGATTTGATGACCAGGTACAGCGATATAAATACGCCTGCTAAAGACATGGCGGCCGTAACCCAGGGCGTTTCATGTGCAGCGCGCTTATCAATTTCGTACCCTATAAATGATAATACACCGATAATAACAATCATTTGGAAGGCAATTCCCGTATACTTGATATAATCGTTGGTTGGCTTGCTCATTAATATAGGTTTGATAAGTAGCGCTTATATATAGTAGTGCAAATTTACAAAACACCTTGCATAGTATTTAGTAAATTAGCCAAGCTTTTTGTAATACAGGTTTAGTGTTGAAATACTCTTTTAAATTACTGGTTGAGATAGTGCTGTTGGCTGGTATAGCCGGGTGTTCGCTCGAAAAAGAAAGCGCCGTAAACCGCGGCCTGCAAAACCTCACGGCCCGGTATAACATATTATTTAATGCAAGCGAAATTTTGCGGCAGAAGCAGGAAGACTATGCCGTTGCTTTTATTGATGACTATGACCAGGTACTGAATGTTTACCAGGATACAGCCTCGCACCTGGCCACGGGCGACAAAGACCTGCAAGCCGTAGTTGCCAAGGCCAACACCATCATCAGCACTAAAGAACAAAGCCACTATGTGGGTGATGCCTATTTACTATTAGGGAAGGCGGCTCATTTGAATGCTGACTATTACAATGCCATTGAATACTTTGGCTATGTAACCCGTACGTATGCTGCCAATCAGGAATTAACCCAGGAAGCACGGGCCTGGCAAATACGTTCGCTGGTTTATTTAAATGAATTGAGGCAGGCCAAGCAGGTGCTGGATTCTGCCCTGCTAAATATCAACCCAAAAAACAAGGCGCAAACGGGCTATGTATACGCGGCAGCTACACAGTACTACATTGCCGCTAAAAAATATCCTGAAGCGGTTGACATGGCGGCAAAAGCCATCGAGTTTAGCCAGCAAACGCAGCAGCGCCTTCGACTTACCTTTATTATGGCTCAGTTGCAGGAACTCATCCGCAAGAACACCGATGCCTACAGTAATTATACCCGCGTAGTTAAGAGTAATGCCCCGTTTGTAATGGCTTTTAATGCCGAACTCAACCGCATCCGTATTGAAGACCAGCAAGCCGGACGGCATGTTAACCGGGCCGACCGCCTGCGCAGCCTGTTACGCAACGAAAATAACGAGGAGTTTACTGACCAGATTTACTATCAACTGGGCGAACTGGCCCTAAACGACCGGCAAACCGATGAAGCCATCAAGAACTATAACCTGTCTGTCAAAAACAGCTTGAAAAATCAAACCCAAAAAGCTTTGAGCTTTTTACGCCTGGCTGATATCAAATTTAAACTTCAGGCCGATTATGTAGCAGCTAAGAAATATTACGACAGCACGCTGCTCTATCTCCCCCCGCGCTATCCGGGTTATTCGGTTATTCAAAAAAAGGCTGACAACTTGCAACTATTGGCCGACCGCATGCAACTGATTGCTCATGAAGATACTTTGCAGGCATTAGCTAAACTAAGTGACCAGGAACGTGCTCAACGCATTGAAACCATGACCCGCAGCCAGGCACTACCTCCGGCTAATGCTAACACCAATATTGCTACCATTGCGGTTGGCAACACTGCAACATTACCGATACAGTCTGATAATGGCACCAATATTATCGGTAGTAATACCTCGGCTCCCGGCAGCGGTTTTTACTTTGACAATGCCGGTGCCGTAAGCCAGGGCTTTACCGATTTTAAGCGCCGTTGGGGAAACCGTAAGTTAGAAGATAACTGGCGGCGCAGCGTAAGGTACAACAGTGATGTTACCATCAACACCTTAAATACGACGCAAAATGTAGACCCGAGTGTATTGCCCGGCCCGATGCAAAAAAGTACGGCTGATGTGGCCGCCTCAGCCTACCGCCAGCAGTTGATACAAAGTATTCCGGTTACGCCCGAATTGCTGGCCCAATCTAACCAGCGCATTTATAATGCTTACCTTGATTTAGCTGCTTTTTACCGGGATGTGTTGGACGATAAAGCAGAAGCCATAGCCGTTTATGAAGAACTCATCAGGCGTTTCCCGAAGGATGAAAACCTGGCGGCCGATTATTATAATTTATACCGGTTGTATACTGATGTAGATAAGGCCAAATCAGAAAAGTATCAAAGCCTGATTTTGGCTCAATACCCCAATAGCATTTTTGCCAAAGTAATCACCGACCCGGATTATACCCGCCGTATGGGCGATAAAGACGCTGAATTGAGCGCCTTTTACAATCAGTTGTACGACCAGTACACTCAAAAACAATACAGCCAGGTAATAACCCGTTCCGGCGAGTTGCTGGAACAATACCCCGAAAGCGGATTGGCTCCGCAGATAGCCTACTTGCGGGCCATAGCCGCCGGTCACCAGGAAAAAGCTGCGCCTTTTAAGGCTGGGCTATTGCAGATTGCCTCGCGCTATCCGGCCGATGCTTTGATTACGCCGCTGGTAAAACAGCATCTCGCATACATGGACGCTAACCAGGCCGAAATGGCCGCCCGCCCCGTTGCTATTATAGACAGCGACCCGAATGCAGCAGCCTTTGTACCCGAGCCGGTACAAAAGCAAGCAGTTCCGGCAACACAAGTTGCCGCTGCTAAGCCTGCAAAAGTGCCGGCGGTTAAAACACCGGTTAATAAACCAGTGGTGCAAAACCCGGTAGCAGAGGTTAAACCAACTCAACCCAACATTCCGGCGCAACAACCAACGCCTCCGCCGGTTAAAGTACAACCCGCTACACCGGTGCTGGCAGCTAAGCCGTCAATTTTTAGCAACCGCGATAGTACTAATTACTATTTTACCGTTAATGTAAACAGCGGAAGCACCAATTTAGCATCCTCACGTTTTGGGATTGGGCAATTTAATCGTACCACTTATCAAAACAGCCCAATCAAGCATCAGTTAAAACCGGTAGGCACCGATAACCAACTGATTTACGTTGGCCGTTTTAACAGCTTGAACGAGGCTAAAGATTATGCGCGTAAAATAGTACCGCTTTTGCCGCAAATTATGAAGGTGCCTGCCGATAAATACAGCTTTTTTATCATCACTCAAGAAAATCTGGATAAATTAGCCGACCAAAAATTACTGGATAGTTACGTAGATTACTACCAACAAAACTTTTAGTACATGTCTGTTAAACTTACCGTTCCCGAAATACGCAGTTATAATGCCCTTATCTGGAAGATAGCTTTGGGCTTTTTAGCTATATTCATCATCATTATTGCCCTTACCGCTTTCGGCGTATTTGGCCCCCTGCCCTCTTTCCGCGATTTGGAAAACCCTAAAAGCAACCAGGCTTCCGAGATTTTAACGTCGGATAACCATGTGCTGGGCACCTATTACGTGCAAAATCGCTCTAACGTCACTTATAAAGAAATATCGCCCAACGTAATTCACGCGCTGATTGCTACCGAGGATAACCGCTTTATGAACCACTCGGGTATTGATTTTGGCCGCGCCTTTACTATCATTTTTTATAACCTGATTGGCAAAAAGCAGGGTGGCAGTACCATAACCCAGCAATTGGCCTTGAATCTTTTTTCTGAGCGTTCGCACGACAGGCTTACCCGTGTTAAGCAAAAACTACAGGAGTGGATTATTGCAGTTAGGCTGGAGCGCAACTACACCAAAGAAGAAATTTTGACCATGTATTTAAACACGGTCGATTTTGGCGCTTATAATACTTTTGGCATTAAATCCGCCGCACGTACTTACTTTAATACTACCCCGGCTAAGCTAACACCAGACCAGGCAGCGTTACTAATAGGCATGGTTAACGGACCGGGCATTTACTCGCCTATCCGTCACCCGGATAATGCCCTTAACAGACGTAACTTTGTTTTACGCCGTATGGCTGAAGAAAACTACCTGAGCGAAGGCCAAGCCGAAGAATTTAAAAGCAAGCCTTTGGGTTTGAGCTTTCATCCTACCGACCACAACGAAGGCTTGGCTACCTACTTCCGTTCGGTACTTAAAAAAGATGTTCAAAAAATCCTGACCGACCAGGAAATGCGTAAATCTGACGGTACACCTTATGATCTAGACCGCGACGGGTTAAAAATTTATACCACTATAAATTACACCATGCAGCAATACGCCGAAGAGGCCCAGGCTGCTTACATGAAAGATTTGCAACAACAGTTTAACCAGCACTGGCGCGGCCGCAGCTTATGGAAAGCGGTACCCGATTTTCAAATGCTGCTTAACCAGGGCATGAAACGGTCTGACCGCTATCGGTCGTTAACGCTACAAGGTAAAACCGACGAAGAAATTAAGCAGGATTTCAACACGCCAACCAGTATGAATTTATTTACCTGGCATGGCAACGTAGATACCACCATGAAGCCTATAGACTCAATAGTGTATTGTAAAATGCTGCTCCGCAACGCCATGATGAGCATGGACCCGGCAACCGGCTATGTTAAAGCGTGGGTTGGCGGTATCAACTACGAACATTTTAAATACGACCAGGTAAAAATGGGTACCCGCCAGGTAGGCTCAACAGCTAAGCCGTTTACTTATGCGGTAGCTATTGATAACGGATTTTCACCGTGTATGCGGGTAAACAATGTGCCTGATACTATTTACGGCTACGGTAAACCATGGTGTCCGGGATCCGATCCATCCGAAACAGTTTCTGGGATGATTACTTTACGTAAGGCCCTAGCCCGTTCGCAAAACTGGGTAACTGCCCATGTGATGAAACAAGTGACTCCCGAACCGGTGGCCCAACTCATCAAAAAAATGGGTATCACCAGTGATGTACCGGCCTACCCTACCATCTGTTTGGGTACCTTCAACGCATCGGTAATGGACATGACCGGCGCTTATAGTGTGTTTGCTGATGAAGGTTTATGGACTGAGCCAACTTACTTACTCCGCATTGAAGATAAAAACGGCAACCTGCTGTATGAGCATAAACCACGGGTGGTACAAGCCATGAACCCGCAAACCGCCTACGTAATGACCTACATGCTCAAAGGTGTGGTTGACGAGGGTACAGGCTGGCGCCTGCGCAGCAAGTATGGCCTGCGCAACCCAATAGGCGGCAAAACCGGTACGACTCAAAATAACTCCGACGGCTGGTTTATCGGTATTACGCCGCAACTGGTTACCGGTGTGTGGACAGGCGCCGAAGATAGGGCCATCCATTTCCGGTCGACACGGTTGGGCGAGGGCGCCAATACGGCCTTGCCAATTTTTGCCCTGTATATGAAAAAGGTGTATGAAAACGCCGGCTTGGGTGTTAAAAAGAACATCGACTTTGCGATGCCTAAAAATGGCGTTGATATTACTTTAGATTGTAATGCTTATACCCAGCAACAGCAAGGCGCAGCCGAGGTAGACAGCAAACTCGGATTTTAACGATTCAAACCATAGTCAGCCTTTTGTACTGACGGTTTTCAGATTGACCAAAGCCCTATCCGAAAGATGGGGCTTTGCAGCGTATTATAAAACCGCTTGAAACTAATGTGCACAGGAATATCTTACAATCCATCCACACATTAATTTTAAACAAAAGCCGTTATATATCTATTTAATTAACAAGTGTTAATAACGCTTATTTCCTTTAAGCAAGAAGCAGAAAGGTGTTATGTTTGATTATAGAGAAGCATTAAAGAAAATACCGCATAAACCCGGCGTTTACCAGTATTGGGACGATGCCAACGAACTCATCTACATTGGTAAGGCTAAAGACCTGCGCAATCGCGTATCTTCATACTTTGTTAAAGACCACCAGGTAAGTGCTAAAACCAGGGTGCTGGTTTCAAAAATCCGCAATATTACGTTTACCATTGTTGATACCGAGGTGGATGCCTGGCTGCTCGAAAACAGCCTGATTAAAAAGCATAAACCTAAGTACAACGTACTGCTTAAGGATGACAAAACATACCCATGGATTGTCATCAAAAACGAGAACTTCCCGCGTATCTACTGGACGCGTAACATCGTACGCGACGGGTCTAAATATCTTGGCCCTTACCCTTCGGTAAGCATGATGCATACCATATTAGGTGTAATACGCGAAACTTATGCCTTGCGTACTTGCAACCTGGCGCTAACTCCTGAAAACATTGCCGCAGGTAAATTTAAAGTTTGCCTGGAGTACCAGTTGGGTAACTGCAAAGGGCCATGCCAGAACTACCAAAGCGAAGAAGATTATAACCGGAGCATTACCGAAATACAGGATATATTAAATGGGAAAATCAATAATGTAGTTAAAGACTTAAAAACAGACATGGAAGGCGCCGCGTCTGACATGGATTTTGAGCTGGCCCATAAGTTGAAACGCAAGTACGACTTGCTACTGAATTACCAAAGTAAATCTACCGTGGTAAGCTCATCCATCACTGATGTAGATGTATTTAGTATAGCGGTTGATGACAAATATGCCTTTGTGAACTTTTTAAAAGTCATGAATGGTACCATTACTCAAACGCAAACGCTTGAGCTGAAGAAGAAACTGGATGAGTCGGAGGCAGAGTTGCTTTCGCTGGCGATATCCGAATTCAGAAGCCGGTATAATAGCCAGTCCAAAGAAATTATTGTACCGTTTGAGATTGAACTGGAAGACGAGAAGATCAAATTTACTGTTCCTAAGCTTGGCGAAAAGAAAAAGCTGTTAGACTTATCGCAAAAGAATGTGCATTTCTTTAAACGCGATAAGGTTGAACAGTACGAAAAACTAAACCCGGATGTACGCACCGACCGGTTACTGACGCAGATGATGAAAGATTTGCGCATGAACCAGTTGCCGCGCCATATTGAGTGTTTTGATAACTCTAACTTTCAGGGCAAGTACCCGGTGTCGGCCATTGTGGTATTTAAAGATGCTAAACCATCAAAAAAAGACTACCGCTTTTTTAACGTAAAAACCGTAGAAGGGCCCAACGACTTTGCCACCATGGAAGAAGCCGTTTTCCGCCGCTACCGCCGCGTTTTGGATGAGGGGCTACCGTTACCGCAATTGGTGATTATTGACGGTGGTAAAGGCCAGTTATCAGCGGCCTTAAAAAGCCTGAAACTTTTAGGTATCGAAAAACAGTTAACCGTGATAGGCATTGCCAAGCGCCTCGAAGAGCTTTATTACCCCGGCGACCAGTACCCGCTGTACCTGGACAAAAAATCGGAAAGCTTAAAAATTATACAGCAGCTGCGCGATGAGGCTCACCGCTTTGGTATTACTGCGCACCGCAAAAAACGCGACAAAGGCACGCTGGCTACCGAGTTAGAACTGGTACCTGGCATTGGCCGCCTGTCTGCCGAAAAACTGTTGAAATACTTTAAATCAGTTAAAAAGATACGCGAAGCTACGCTTGAGGAATTGCAGGAAGTAGTTAACCTGAAACAGGCCCAGGCCGTAGTGCAATACTTTAAGCCGGAAACACCAATACAGGTAGTATCTGATGAGATGAATGAACCGGCTTAACACCAGTAGTTCTAAAAATAACAAAGCCTGAATGCATCTGCACTCAGGCTTTGTTGTGTAAGATATTATTAGGAACTTAGTACTGCCAGAGGCCTAACTCCCAGTCTAATAAAGACTTTTTAACTTTTTCTGATTCATACAGGCGGTCAATACCTTGGGCGTAGTCTTTAATACGTTCGTCTTTTTGGTTAGACTGTTTAACAATTACGCTGGTAAACAATCTTTTCATAAATACGTCGTCAAAGCTTAAACCGGTGGCATCGTTGTTACGACTCATGGCTTCTTTAGTAGCCAGTACCTGGCGCGCTTCGGGGAAGTACACCCAAAATACCGGTTGAAAGTCAGATTCGATACCGGCAACCTTCAGCTTCATTAACGGAGCAATACCAATAATGCGAGGCTCGAATACCGAGCGCTGCTTGTCGAAAACCCAATCTTCTTTTATCCGGAAACGGATGATACTGTCGGGGTTAAACTCACCTGCCTGCATGCTCGACCCTACCTTTTCTCCTTTAGCATCGTATTTATCTACTACTACGCTATCGGCAAGGCGGGCTTTAGCTTTGCCCGGGGTAAGCGGTACTGCAAAACCATCGCCGTTAGGGTCGCCTTTGCTTGGGTTAGGGTCATAAGCCGTCAGTTCGCCGGCTTCTACCGCTTCCATCAGCACATCAATTAACCTGGCGCGCGGCGAACCTAAATACTGGTTCATCTTTTCGCGCAGGTCAATCTCGCGCCATACACGCTTAGCATATACAACGTCAGCTTCTCGCAGGTTGGCATAAGGGGTTACCCTGGCACTCAAAATATTTGCCTTTTTGTAGTAACCATCCAAAGGGCGTTCAAAAGGTTTTACCTTTTTAGCCGTATCAACAGCAGGCTGCGTAGTAAAAGTAGTGCTCGCCATGTTGTTTTTTACAGGCTGAGCGTTACGCTGCTTTGTTGTGGTACGCTTGCGGGTAGTGGTGTTACGCTTTTGAGCGTAAGCACCCAAACCTATCAAACTCAATAGTCCAACCACTAAAATCTTACGTCGCATTGTTAAGTTCAATCAAATATTAATTAGCACTGATGATGATATCTTTCAGTCCGCGTTGTGTACCGTCAGGTCCAACAGCAATTACGTTGGTAAATGCAATACGGCTGCCGGGTACTAAGGTAGCCATTGCTGCGCGCATTTGACTCGATAATTCGTTACCGCTGGTTGAATATAAAACAGGATCTTGACGAGGTTTTAAAATCAACAAGGTAAAGCGTTGAATGGTAAAGCTTGCGTCAAACTCGAAGTTATCCAGACGGGCAAACACACGGTCCTGAGCTTTTAAGTTAGCTGTTGAGGTGCTACCACCATCGCGGCCACCAAACACTACAGTTGGGTCAGGAATACGTTTTACACGGAACTTGGTTGAACCTAAAACCTGACTTTTGCCCGGAGAAGCCTCACCCGAAACGGTAACATCTACCGTACCTGGAGAATTTACACGTGCGCTGAATGAACCGTTAGAGCCGCTTACCGAACCACCGGAAATGCTCACTCTCAGTTTATCTTTCGGGATACCCGGAGCAGATACTGATAATGGATTTGGTACACCAATATAGAGAACGTTCATTTTCTCAGCAGCCACGGTTGCAGACGGGCGAGCCACCTGGTAAGTTTGCGGCGCAGTTTTGTATTCTTTAATAGTACCGTCGTTTTGTTTTACACGGATGGTACCCACCCAGGTACGTATACCCTCGCCGCTGGTACCGGTGCTGTATTCACCACGGCCTTCGCTTACTTGTAAACGTGAACCGTTTACCGAAATGTCAGGGCTTGATTTAGAATCATAAGCAGTTAAGAACACTTGGGCTTTGTAAGGCTGACCTGCAATGATATAGCTGCTTGGAGCTACGGCAACGGCCACAAACTTGTCAAGGTTTACTACGGCCTGGTCAACTTCACCTAAAATTTTCTTTACTACTTCCGACTCAGCGTTTTTAGTATCTGCCTGCACTTTGGTTAACGAAGTCATAGCAGCGCCCATCGGGATACCATCGCCAAAATATGCTTCTTCCCAGGTTAATTTAGCATTACCTTTTTTAGCCTCAGGGGCGTCAGCAGATAATGAAAGTTTCATGCCTGCACGTTGCTCCGGCTTCAAAAGCGCCAGCAATTTTTCACGTGTTTCGTTGATTTTTTTACGCAGTTCTTCGCCTTTTTTGCTATTGATCAGCACCTGAGATGACAAATCAAGATCGTCGCGCTTTTTGTAGTCGCCGGTATTTTCATCAATACCATCAGCTTTTTCAATCAGCGTTTTTTTAAGGCTTTCAACGTAGTCATTCAACTCGTTGGCAATAGCGCTTGCTTGTTTGGCTCTATCGTAGATAGGCTTTGCCCTTTCCGGCTGCTCTTTAAGTTTAGTTTTCTCAAAAGCGTCGAAGGTATTGCTGATACCGGTTTGTACGTTGTTTTTTGATGCGTTTAAGCTATCGCTTATATTTTTGAATGCATTAAGTAAGCTATCGGGCACGTTAAGTGCAACTAAGCCTAATAATACCAGGTAGAGGATGCCAATCATCCGCTGCCTAGGGGTTTCTTTACCTCCAGCCATGTGTTAGTCTCTGTAAATTTAAATTAATTTGTTAAGTGGATTAATAAATTATTTAAATTATTAAGCACGTGGTTGGTTCATTGCAGTAAGCATGTTGCCGTAAACTGCATTTAAAGAACCCAGGTTTTTAGCCAAACGGCCAACTTCGTCTTTAAATTGTTTAGAATCGTCTAACGACTCGTTGAAGTTGCTCATCGTTACTGACAGGTTCTGGTAGAACTTGTTCATCGATTTCAGGTGATTGCTTGAGTCTTGCAATTCTAATTCGTAAACAGCGTTAAGGGCCGATAAATTTTTAGCTAAACTGCTAACTTGATCATGGTAAGCTTTTGAGTCAACGCTCGAGTTAGCCATTTCCTGCAGGCTTGCAGAAGCTTTGTTGAATGCAACGCTTAAGTTATCGTAACCTGCGCTTGCAGTTTTAAGTTTAGCAGCAAACTCGTTGGTAGCAGCACCAGCGTCAGCCACTTTAGAAATTGAAGCTACTTTATCGCCAAAGGTTCTTAAACCTTCACCCAAAGTACCAATCAGTTCAGGATTGATTTTAGCATCAGCCAGCATTTTGTCTAACGCAGCAGTATGACCAGTGCTTAATTGTGCAGGAGCAGGAGCCACTCTTTTTACCGGTTCGCCTACATAATCATCTGCTAATTCAGGATAAGCTTTAGTCCAGTCTACTTCGGTAGCTTCTGGTTGCAAACCTAATAATAAGAATAAAAATGCCTCAGTTAATAATCCCACAGTAATGAAGATTGTAGCGAAAGGCCAATGTTGTATTTTAAACAACAAACCAATGATCACAACACTTGCACCGATAGACACGATGTTACCAATTCCAAATTTTCCTTTTTTCTTGCCAGCCATAATTAATTTAATGTAGTTGTTTGAATTTTAGATTTTGTGATTGTTTTACGTATACTTAAATGGTTTTGTTCGTTTAAGTTTAATTATTTTTTATCACCGAACTCACGGCCCACAAAATGCAGCACACATCTAAAGCCCACGTAAGCTTTAGCGCTATCCTGATATTCGTAAGAACGCGTTGAATTTTGCAGGAAATAACCGATGTCTTTCCAGGAGCCGCCGCGTACTACTTTACGCTTCAGCACTTCCGGGTCGGTAGCTTTAGCCTCGTAGTTAAAGGTCGGCGCCATATCGTGCACAAAGCTCGAAGCCGATTCGTCAAAAGCAGATAAAGTCCACTCTGATACGTTGCCTGCCATGTTGTACAGGCCATAATCGTTCGGGAAATAAGAGTTCACTTTTACCGTGTATGCTCCGCCATCATCAGTGTAATTACCGCGGCCGGGTTTAAAGTTGGCCAGCAAACAGCCTTTAGCATTTTTGATGTACGGGCCACCCCACGGATAATCTGTACCGATACGGCCACCGCGTGCGGCATATTCAAACTCTGCTTCGGTTGGTAAGGTGTAAGATACCTGAGCAGGCTCTCCTTTTGAATAGTTGTAAGCTTCTTTTTTGCGAGACCGCCAAACTGAGTAAGCGCGGGCCTGACGCCAGTTTACGCCTACTACCGGATAGTTCAAAAACGCAGGATGAGAGAAGTAGCCTTCGACCATGGGTTCGTTAGCCGCATACGAAAAGTCGTTAAGCCAAACTAAGGTATCCGGATAAATATTAACAGTATCTCTGAAGATGAAGTCTGAACGCTTTTTTGTTTTATCGAAACGATTGTTAGAGGCACTACGCAAATCCATCATCGCGTAGTTGTATTTTAATTGACGAACGTCAATCTCGTTGCGGTCAAACACACGGTCATCGCCCTGGTAGTACATGCCATCCAGTTTACCTGCAGTAGAAGGCTGACCTTTTTTACCGGTAGCGCGACGCCAGATAGGATTCTTATCTACATAATCCCAGTTGATATATTTTTTGCTGGTGGCCGATGGGTCACGCGGCTTGATGTAGTATTTATCCTCGTTAAGGTAATTGGTGATGGCAATGGAGTCGCGCACCCAATGTACAAATTCCTGGTATTTGCTATTGGTGGTTTCCATTTGGTCCATAAAAAATGGCGGAACGGTAACCTGCTTGGTTTGAGCTATCTGCGCAAAGGTAACGTCCTGGTCGGTTTGTCCCATCAAAAATGAGCCGCCCGGAACGTAAACCATCCCCATCGGAAGTTCGGCTTTAGAAGATTTGACGCCGCGTATACCGCGCACCTCTCCCCCAGTATTGCCCGAAAAACAACCGCTCAAAGTCACCCCAATAAAACACAATAATAAAAGAGAGTACAGTGTCTTCATTCTTCTCGTAATTCCTTTTTTGTTTTTTGTGCCCGAATATACCTACGTAATATTATATTTTTATTTTCTTTAAAATAAAAATATTCTTATCTCACGAAGTAAACGTGATGTAAAGTATAATTTGACTAAAATACTAAACACAAGTATCTTAGCCAAGCATAATCGACTTATACGGGAATTGTACCGATGAAGTTGCTAATGAAGAAATATATTTTACTTATTAGCTTGTTTTACGTACTGCTCAATAGCCATAGTCATGGATGGCGCACCCGGAGTTGGTGCAGGGATATCCAGTATCAGGCCGGCATCCAGCACAGCTTTGTGCGTAGTGGCGCCAAATGCCGCAATACGCGTGTTATTTTGTTTGAAATCTGGAAAGTTTTGATACAACGATAAAATGCTCGACGGGCTAAAGAAGGCGATAACATCATAAAATACCTCAGCCAAATCTGACAAATCACTGCATACGGTGCGGAACAATACAGCCGGGGTAAAATTGTAACCGTTTTCGGTCAAAAACTTTTGCGTTTCCTCGGCAGCAACGTCCGAACAAGGGTAAAGGAATTTTTCGCCCGAATGCTTCTTCAACACCTCGGCTAAATCGGCAGCGGTTTGCTTGCCAAAAAAGATTTTACGCTTGCGGTACTGAATATATTTTTGAAGATATAACGCGATAGTTTCTGACAGACAGAAGTATTTCATATCAACCGGAACCTCAAAGCGCATTTCTTCGCAGATGCGAAAAAAATGATCGGCAGAGTTGCGGCTGGTAAAAATAACAGCGGTAAAATCGGCCAGGTTTATTTTGTCTTTACGAAAGTCTTTGGCAGGAACGCCTTCCACGTGGATAAAAGACCTGAAATCAATTTTTAAATTTAATTTCTTAGCCAGTTCAGCATATGGATTTTTGTCGTTTTCAGGTTTAGGTAAAGTAACCAGTATACTCTTAACCTTTTTCTTTCTATCTTCCAATTTGTATTTGTCTAACTACCTAAGTATTAATTATTCAGCGCCTTCATCAATATTAAAATCGGGCAAATTTCAAGGGCACAAAGATACGTAAATAAATAAAATTTGTGAAATTTAAAACTTGAAATAATATTTACGCTGCTGCGCAGATACTGCCACACAAATATCACGATGACCAGCACCAAAGCCAACCCCAACACAAAGGGTATATATCGTGCTGCCATCAAGCTAAAGCATAAAGATACCGGCAAAAACACGAAAGTGATGTTAAAATAAGTAAGGTAAAGTATAGAGATGTACTCGCCCACCAAACGGTTGATGTTAAATACAAAACCTAAAAAGCGAAGCACTAACAGCTTAACGGCAAACAGTACAATAATCAGCACCGCAAACGATGCAAAAAGCTCGATACCACTGATACTGTAAAAGACATCAAAGTAGGCAGTAAGCTGGTACAAGAACAACCCAAACGTAAATCCGAACAAAATAAAAAGCCCTAAAAACGTCCAGGAGTTTAATATACCTTCCTCCTTACTCACCTGCGA
>CAXYKR010000197.1:0-21905 GCA_964277815.1 uncultured Mucilaginibacter sp.
GAAATGACTGCCATCAAAACCCTTGCTCAAAATCTCATCAAATAACAATAAGGTTTTAGACGTATCCTCACTTAATAAACTTTGTGTAACGCTGAAGTAGTAATCATAATCCAAAATGTTCAGGTTATCAATTACTGATTTATAGGTAACCTGTCCACCCGAAAAGCTTACAATCTGGTCGAACATCGACAGTGCATCGCGCAAACCGCCATCCGCCTTTTGGGCGATGATATGCAGTCCATCTGGCTCGTAACTGATATTTTCTTTTTGCGCGATGGATGATAAATGACCGGCCATATCTTCTACCCGTATACGATTAAAATCAAATATCTGACAACGCGATAATATGGTAGGCAGTATTTTATGCTTCTCGGTAGTGGCTAAAATAAATATGGCATAGTTAGGCGGCTCTTCCAGCGTTTTCAGAAACGCGTTGAAAGCCGCCTGCGATAGCATGTGCACCTCATCGATGATATATACCTTGTAACGGCCGGCTTGGGGCGGTATACGTACCTGCTCAATCAGGCTGCGGATGTCATCAACCGAGTTGTTGGATGCAGCATCCAGTTCGTGCACATTAAAAGAATTTCCGTTTTGAAAAGCACGGCATGAATCGCACTGACCGCAAGCCTCGCCGTTGGGCTGCAGGTTGGTACAATTAATAGTTTTGGCCAAAATACGTGCACAGGTAGTTTTACCTACCCCACGCGGCCCGCAGAATAAAAACGCCTGCGCCAGCTGATTATTTTTAATAGCGTTTTTAAGGGTATTGGTCACATGTTGCTGACCTACAACGCTTTCAAAAGTAACCGGACGATATTTTCGGGCCGAAACAATAAAATTATCCACAGCACTAAGTTAGCCAAAAATGAAGTAAATCAAGTCATGCTAATTTGAAATTAGCGGGTGAGGTAGTTCGGGAATTGATATTAGCTTGGGCGAAACCGATAACATCTCAATGCAAAGAGGCTCCATGAAGGAGCCTCTTTTGAAATGGTGTTTATAAACTGCAAGCATTAAACTGAAACTCAGATTAATGCACCGCTATGAGAATTAAAGCATCTCTAAGCCAGTAATTTCTTTAACGTTATAGTAACCTTTGGCTTGCGGAAGATACACTTCCATATTTTGCCATTTTACGCGAACTTTTTTATTGATGTAAGTGGCAGGCAGCCCGGCAAATTTTTCGGACCCGGCAAACTGGCGAAGCCATAAAAACGATTTTTCGTTTCCGGAGGCATCGGTTACTACGATATAATTAAAGCCTTTGTTTTCTATACGCTTGACGGTACCTTGAGTACTCCACTCAACGTCTGTTTTATTTGCAGAGCCCGCCATCAGCGCTGCAAGTTTCACGAAAGGTGTACATTTCTGTCTCACCAGGTTCATCCCTATTGCCAGTCCAATTTTATGCATTGCTTCAGTATCTGATGCTTCTACTCCCCGCTCGTTTGCCACATCGAGCAACATGTAAGAATAAGTAGCAAAACAGTTCATGAAAGCCGTATTAGCTTCTTCTTTAGTTGAAATTTTGCTCAGGTCTACTTTACTGATAGCTACACATAAAGAGTCCATTAACTTTTTTTCAGAAGGACCTGGCTCAGTTTGAGCTTTTACCTGGATAATAGACAAAACAGCGATTGCCACAACAAAGAGAATTTTCTTCATATAAGGTTTAGAAATTTGGATAAAGATAGTAATAGCGTGGAATTCTTACGCGCAAATACAATCCCGAAAATAAAAATTTCAGTTTCGCTGCCTCCCTGTATTAAGGATTATGGCTAATAATTACGCCACCTCCAGTTCTGCGCCAACCTCGTCTACCCAAGCTTCAAATAAACGTGTTTCGATAGCGACTGCTTTATCGGCGTGTACTTGCCAATCGGCAGAAAAGTTTTGCAACTGGTTCAACATTTCTTCCAGATGGCCTTCTTCTTCCAGGATGATGGATTTCACGTTTACCTTGCTGCCTGCTTCGGTAAGGGCTTCCTGGTAAACCGGGTACAGTTCATCAGCCCGAACCTCAATAGCATAAGTTACCAGCAAATAGGCCGCAAAGCGCAGTTCAGCACCTTTTAAAGCCAGCTTTTCTTTCAGGTAACGGCATACATCAATATCCAGTTGATTTAGGTAACGCTTGCTATGCGTTGCGGCCAGTAAATATTGTGGCGCGTAAGTTGGCAGGGCAACACCTTCTATTTTCTCAATCTGCTTTTTCAGATAAAAGGCATGACGGTGCTCTTCGGCAGCATGCTTTAAAATGATGTAGGTTACAGTAGTTGGGTCTTCACTCGCTGATATCTTACGGGCACCGGTGTTTTCCATTAAGGATAAGGTGTTTAGCCAACGGGCATGTACGGTATCGTTATTTACAATATGAGTAAACAGGCTTTTAAGTTCCATAGGATTTATATAGTTTGAAGCGCTTGCAAAATAGTGCGGTAAATATAATCGAGCTGCTCGTTGGTAATGCAATATGGCGGTAAAATGTAAACCACGTTCCCTAATGGCCGAAGTATAATTCCGGCATTTAAAAAATATTGATACAGGGTATCGCGCAGATTACTGAAGTAAGAAGTCTGACTGCCGGTTTCCCATTCCATAGCCAGTATGGTTCCGGTTTGCCTCACGGTTTTTATACGTTGTTGCACTTGCAACTGCAGCGCAAATTGCCGGTGGCTTTCGGTAATACGCTGTATATTTTGCGCCGTTAACGGTTCGACAAACAAATCCATACTGGCAAGGGCTGCCGCACAGGCTACCGGGTTGGCTGTAAAAGAATGCCCGTGAAATAACGTTTTCAACCTGTCGTCAGACAAAAAGGCATCGTAGATATGCTGTGTACAGGTGGTTACCCCTAAAGCCATGGTACCACCAGTGAGCCCTTTCGAAAAACACATGATATCGGGCTGGTGCTGCAAATGGTTGCAGGCAAAAGATTTACCTGTACGGCCAAAACCGGTAAAAACTTCATCAGCAATGGTAAAAATATTCTCTGTATGGCAGTGCGATATCAATTCATCCAGGTAAGCAGCCTCATACATCAGCATACCGCCCGACCCTAACACCAACGGTTCAAAAATAAAGCAGGCCGTTTCGTTTTTGAGAGCAGTTATCCGGGCCTTAAGCTCTTTAATATTTTCCTGGTTAGGCAAATCAATAAACTCAACCTCAAACAGTAGTTTTTCAAATGCATTGGTGAACGCACTACGGGCACTTACAGCCATGGCGCCAAAGGTATCGCCATGATAGGCGTTTTTAAACGCAATAATTTTGGTTCGCTGCCCGCCACGGTTGTACCAGTACTGCAAGCACATTTTAATGGCTACTTCGACAGCTGTGGAGCCATTATCAGAATAAAAAACTTTACGCTGATTATTGGGGATAATTTCCAGTAATCGTTCGGCCAGCTCAACGGCTGGCTGGTGGGTAAAGCCCGCAAAGATAACGTGCTCCAGTTTTTGCAGTTGTTCGGCAACCTTAGCGGCTATATAGGGGTGCGCATGCCCATGGATATTTACCCACCATGATGATACAGCATCAATATAGCACTTGTCATCTTCATCATATAAACAGGCACCTTCGCCCCGTACAATACCTACCGGCGGTGCAGCAGTTTGCATTTGGGTATAAGGGTGCCATATTACTTTTAAATCTCGTTCGCTTAAAGTCATGCTTTGTTTTTTAATAAATCCACCACATACTGGTCTATCGGAAAGGTCACATCAGCCGCTTGTAACTCGTCCAACTTTTTCCATCTGAAAGATTGCAGGCTATCTCCGGTTCCGTCAAGATCAAAAGCCTTAGTTTTGATAGGAAATGTGAGTGGTGATACATTTTTGACCAGATAGTAAATACTGATTAACTGCGAATCGTTAAAAGCCGACTTCACGTAAAAATCCGTCGTGTAAAAGTGGCTGATAATTTCAACTTCAGTATTACATTCTTCTATAAATTCACGTTTCAGGCCATCAGTCAGGCCTTCGCCGAACTCCAGACCTCCGCCCGGAAACTTGGTAAAGCGATAGCCTTGCTCCTGCTCGTCGGTAAGCAGTATTTCCTGCTGGTCGTTAATCAGCAACCCGTAAACACGTACATTAAAATACATTATTCGTAATGCTTTTTATTTCGGATGATATTTTCCATAGTCCATTCAATATCCAATCGCTTAGGTTCTGACCGGATGGGACAGTTAGGCATACTGCAGTAGTGGCAGCATTGAGGCAAACAAGGGTCAGTATGTATAAACAGCTCGGTAAACACACCTGCCTTTTCGTTAATCAGTTTATCAACTAATACCACTTCCTGGTGCACCCGATTAAGGTCGAAATAGTTGGGCAAGGTCATGTGGCAATCCAGGTGCAATTCATGACCGTATTTTTGAGCGCGCAGGTTATGGATATCAATCCATTCCGGTTTACGCTCAGTATTCAACACGCTGATAATTTCTTCTACTACCGCAAAGTCGGTCTCATCCATCAGCCCGGCTACCGATTTGCGGATAAGCTTGTATCCGCTGTAACATATGTACAGGCCCACCGTGATAGACAGCACACTATCGAGCCAGGCAAAACCAGTGAAGTATATCAACAACAACCCTAATACCAGGCCGCCGCTGGTTACCATATCGGTAAGCAAATGCCTACCATCAGCATCCAGCGTTATAGATTTTAGCTGTTTGCCTTTATGAATCATGTAGTAACCCAAGGCGCCATTAATGGCCCCAGTAATACCGATGATGAGCGCACCAATCAGCAAGTCGCGTATCTCTTGCGGATAAAACAGGCCGTAAACTGACTTGAACAGGATGCCGATACCGGCAATAGAAATCAATGCACCTTCTAAAAACACCGAAAAAAACTCAACTTTTCCGTGGCCATAAGGGTGGTTTTCGTCGCGCGGCTGAGAAGCAATATAAATACTAAAAAAGGCGAAGGCGCTGGCTACTACGTTTACAATGCTTTCGGCAGCGTCGGTGAGTACAAAATTAGACGAGGTGATAAAATATGCACTGAATTTGGCCAGCATCAACACCACACTCACTATCAGCGCTACAATGATGATATTCCGTTTGTCTTTCAAGAGTGTAAAATATGGGCAAATTTAATCATAAGCTGATTAAATACGGGTAAAGTAATTTTCTATATTTGCCACAACTTGATTTTTAACTATGAGCGCACTGAGTGACAGAATAAATAATTTGTCTGAGTCACAGACAATTAAAATGGCAAAATTAGGCCGCGAACTGGCCGCTAAAGGAGTGGATGTAATTAGCTTGAGCTTTGGCGAACCTGACTTTCACACCCCTGAGCACATTAAGGAAGCTGCCAAGCAAGCCCTTGACGAGAACTACACCTATTACACCCCTGTAGCCGGTTACCCGGACTTGCGCAAGGCCATTGTTCATAAGTTAAAAACTGAGAATGATTTGGATTATGATGCTAACGACATCGTGGTATCTACTGGTGCTAAACAAGCCATTGCCAATGCGGTATTGTGTTTGGTTAACCCCGGCGAAGAGGTAATCATCCCTACGCCTTACTGGGTATCGTACTCTGAAGTGGTTAAACTGGCCGAAGGCAAAAGTGTATTTATTAATACCACCGTTGAGCAAAACTTTAAAATTACGCCTGAGCAGTTAGAAGCGGCAATTACCGACAAAACCAAGCTTTTTATGTTTTCGTCGCCGTCTAACCCTACCGGAAGTTTATACAGCAAAGAAGAATTAGCCGGACTAGCCGAAGTTTTTGAACGCCATCCGCAAGTGTATATCCTGTCTGACGAGATTTATGAGCATATCAATTATGTAGACAAACATGAGTCGATTGCGCAGTTTGCCGGCATCAAAGACCGCGTGATTATTATTAACGGCTTTTCGAAAGCCTATGCGATGACCGGCTGGCGCATTGGCTACACAGCATCAAGCAGGGAGTTGGCTACGGCGTTCGATAAGATGCAGGGACAAATTACCTCAGGTACTTGTTCTATCACACAACGTGCCGGTATTACTGCTTATATGGGTGGCCTGGATTCGGTACTGCAAATGCGTGCTCAATTTAAAAAACGCCGCGATTTAGTTTACGGCCTGTTACAGGAAATTGAAGGTTTAAAAGTTAACCTGCCCGAAGGTGCATTTTATTTCTTCCCGGATGTTACCGCATTTTTTGGTAAGTCTTATAACGGCCGCACCATAAATGATGCTGATGCCCTAAGCTTGTATTTACTGGAAGAAGGTCATGTAGCGGTTGTAGGCGGCGACTCATTCGGTGACCCGAAATCAATCCGCATATCGTACGCCGCGGCTGAGGATAAATTAATTGAAGCGGTTAAGCGCATCAAAAACGCTTTAGGACAGTTGCAATAAGCATAGGCACAATACAAAACGTCAAAGCCGGATTACAAAATGTAATTCGGCTTTTTTTATTGGCAAATAAATCAGCAGATTTTTTGACAAAAAAATGCCCCGCCAGAATTAAATCCGGCAGGGCATCTTATTATGAAATATCAGACTTATTAGAAATTGAATATATAAGCTGCACGTAAAGTGATAAAGCTCACGTAATCGCCGCTGTGATTTACGTTTTCATAACGGAACGAAACATCCAGGTGATTGGTTTCGTAACCAATTGATGGGGCTAACGTTTTAGCAAAATGTGATTGTTTCATTGGGTTAACGTAAGGGTCAACATAAGCAATACCCAATTCTCCGCCAAAATAAGCCTCCGGCAAGAAATAAGCTTTAGCACCCAAACGCAATGGGATCATTTTAAAATCTGCACGCGGCGAAGGGGCACCATTTTGGCTTTTGGCTGGTAACACGTAATAACCTGTACCACCGGTTACACCTAAGTTTTGGGTAACGTCATATTGGTATTTAATAGAAAAGCCTACTCCCCCTGTGTAAATCTGGTGACCAGGGTTCATGGTGTAGAGACCTTCTATACCAACGTTAAGGTGTGATACATACTGCGCGTAACGCTCGTTGTTACCTAATAGCTGAGCCTTGGCAGTTGATGCACCAAAAAGTGCAAAAAGGATTACGGCAATTAGAGGTAAGTTGAATTTCATAAACGATATGTGTGATAAAAATTTTCCAGACGAATATAATTTAAATAGTTAACATTGTTACAAAATATTTGTTTTTATTAAAAAAACATTCTTCAAATATAACTATTAAGTATAATATTTTCAAAAAAAGCGAAGTAACGTTGCAATCTATAGTAAAGCAAATATATTTCGTCTAACACTTATAGTGTATTTTATATAACAACGGCCTCGCTTAAATGTTAAGGAGGCCGTTGTTATTTTTTTGTTTAATTTTTATAATTTAAAACCGTAAGCTAAACGTGCGGCAACCATACCGTAGTTATCACTCTGACCAGAGAAACGCTCGTAACGTACACCCAGGTCAACATTGCTCCATGAATAACCGATACCAGGGGCTAAAATCAATTTTGTGTTTTTAGCATATTGAGTTTCAAATCCGGCACCTACCTCACCTGCTACATAAAATCCGCTGCCAGCGTAAGCTTTGATACCTGCTTTTAACGGAACTATACCTTGGTCTTTAAGATTTACACCATACACAGCATCTCTTGCAAACAGGTTATAATAACCAGAGGTTGCGGTAAAGGCAACACTATTGCTGATACCATATTGTAAACGTGCAGTACCGCCTAAAGCAAAGTGCGAAAAGTTTCTTAAATCACCTGTAGGTACGCCTGCTTCAACACCTACGCCAAATCTCCATGCGTTTGGAGGAGTCGCTGATTGGGCTTTAACTGCACTTGAAGTAAATAGAGTGGCAACGGCAAAACCTGCAGCTGCTATAACTTTTGTTAACTTTTTCATGATTTTTGATTCGTTTTTGTGAACTATGTTAAGTTATATACCAATTTGTACACACACCGCTGAACAAATACTTTGCCACTTAACAATTCCTAAACATAAGTAGCTATATATGTCATCGTTTTAAATTTTCACAGAAATTAAAAACGAAACAGGAAAATCAATCATTTGATTGATTTTCAGCAAATTTTTATCTGAGCATAATTTACTTTAAATTGAAAAGTCATAAAATTGTTAAATGCGTTATTAGAAAAAATATAGAAAGTGACAGGTGTACTAATTAGCTGCCATTTTAGTGCATTGGTGTTCTTTACTGTAATACTTTACGGACATTTTTTTCTAATAATCGGCATAGGCGAGTATGTATTACCAATATTACTTATTCAAGCCGTTCTCCTATCTACAGCACTTCAATAACCGAATAAGTTTTCCCATTAAAAGTGAATGAGTCGCCTGCCTGGGTCCCTTTTAGTTTAAGGCCTACAGGAGATGCTGTTGATATGGCTATGTAAGTCTCACCGTCTATATTAATGTTTCCGGCACTTATGGATAAATAGAAATTACCTTGATTGGTCTTGACTACACTGCCTGCCTCTGCCGTAGCTGGTTTACTACCGGTGCTAATGCGATTGAGGGCCACCATCAGCTTATTCGCTTCATTTAACTGGATGAGGTTGCGGTTAGTTTCCTGCTGAGCCATTTCGCGGCCGGTTTCGTATTTGTCGCCGGCGCTACTTTTGGTATCATTGTTTGCGGCCTGTTGTGCTTCGGCAATGGCTTGTTGCGCGTCATCCATGCGCTGCTTAACATAGTTGACGCACTGTTGATGTAATTGCTCTTTTAAAGTACTCATAAAACAAAAAGTCCTGCTTAAACCACTTAAGCAGGACTTGCAGTAAAAATAATTATAATATTAATATAACTCTAAAGCCACTATGGATTTTGCAGGCAGGCTTACCATGAGTTTATCACCATCGCGCTTAGCGCCGCTGAATGCTTTTGGCACCACGTTCATTGGCTTGGTAAAGGTGTTAATGTCTGCAGTACTGCCGGCTGTTAATACTTGGCCACTTACGTTGCTCCATTTCACATCTTTAAATGCAGTGCTTACATTAATAGTATTATGTGAGTCAAGGTTTACCAGTGTTATATGCACTTTACCCGCCTTATCCTGCGAGGCAGATACGTTTACGGCAGGCAGCTTATTACCATCAAATTCATAATCAGGTGTGTTTAACTGTATAGGCAGATATTTGGCATCTTGGTGTACTTTGTACATATCAAAAACATAATAGGTAGGTGTCAGCAGCATCTTTTCTTTATCTGTCAGGATGAGCGATTGCAATACGTTAATAGCCTGCGCCAGATTAGCCATTTTCACCCGGTCACAGTGGTTATTAAATATATTAAGGTTGGTGCCGGCTACCAGTGCATCGCGTAAGCTGTTTTGCTGATACAGGAAACCTGGATTGGTGCCCGGTTCTACGTTTGTCCATACACCCCACTCGTCAACCACCAATGCCACCCGCTTTTTGGGGTCGTATTTATCCATAATGGCCGAGTGCTTAGTTACGTACTCTTCCATACGCAAGGTATTTTTAATGGTATTGAAATACTCCTTTTCGCCAAAACCGGTAGCAGGGCCTTTATCATTCCAACGCCCGGTAGGCAGCGTATAGCTATGTAACGACATACCCCACATGCGGGTACCTACTTTTTTCATCATGGTTTCTGTCCACTCGTAATCGCCATCGCTTGGTCCGCAGGCAATTTTACGCAGACGTACGTTTGGATAATCACGCGCATAGGTAGCATAACGGCGGTATTCGTCGGCATAGTGGTCGGCGGTCATATTGCCACCGCAACCCCAGCTTTCGTTACCCACGCCCCAAAACTTTACATTGTAAGACCCGGGATGGCCGTTTTGTTTACGCAGCGCCGTAAGCGGGCTTGCGCCGTCAAAGTTTAAATACTCCACCCATTTGCTCATCTCCTCAACTGTACCACTGCCCACATTGGCTGATACATAAGGTTCGGTATTGAGTAGCTTACAAAGTTCTAAAAACTCGTGGGTCCCAAAGCTATTATCCTCAACCACACCGCCCCAGTTGGTATTAATCATTTTAGGGCGTTGTACACGTGGTCCAATGCCGTCGCGCCAGTGGTATTCATCGGCAAAGCAACCACCGGGCCAGCGCAGGTTAGGAATTTTGATGCGTTTGAGGGCATTCACTATATCCAGCCTGATACGGTCCTGCTTTTGTACGGGCAGATTTTTATCCACCCAAAAACCGCCGTAAATGCCGTGGCCCAAGTGCTCGGCAAAATGACCGTAGATGTGCCTGCTGATAGAGTCTTTCGAGTCATTACTTACCGTAATGCTCGCTGATTTTTGGGCATAGCTATTAAAGCTGACGCCAGCCAGTAATAGAAGTAAATATTTTTTCAAGGTACACGGAATTGGTTAATTGTCAATTATACAATTATATGATATATACCTATTCCATTTTAAAAACTGTACAATATTTACATCTTTTCCGTAAAACTGACATCAATTCATAACAACACGATATTATTAGTTATCGTTGTTGTACTTATTTAAAGCCAGCGCGGCGCTGATTAAGCTTAAATGTGTAAATGCTTGCGGAAAGTTACCTAACTGCTGCCCGCGTTTACTTAACTGTTCGGAGTATAACCTTAATGGGCTGCCGTAGCCTAATATTTTGGCGTAAACTTCGTTGGCTTTATCCAAATCGCCGGCTTTGGCCAAACATTCGGCATACCAAAATGAGCACATGGTAAACGTGCCTTCTTCTTCGCCGCCCAACCCGTCAATGTTCAATTCACTGTTGCGGTAACGATATATCAGCACGTCCAGTTTTAATTCGCGCTCAACGGCTTCCAGTGTTTTAAGCCAGCGCGGGTCGGTAGGTGTAATAAAACGCACCAGTGGCATTAGCAACACGGAGGCATCCATGGTTTGTCCGCCCATGTATTGCACGTAAGCTTCTTTTTCGGGGTTCCAGAAATCATTGTAAATATTCAGGTAAATTTCGTCCCGCACGTCATACCAGCGCTCACGCGGAAACGGGAACGAGCGCGACTCCCCTATTTTTATACCCCGGTCTAAGGCTACCCAGCACATCAGCCTGGAGTGCAAAAACGGACGCTTATCGCCCCTTATTTCCCACAAGCCATGGTCGGGGTCTTGCCAATGCTCACAAACAAAGTCAATTTGCTTGGTAATCATTTTCCAGAATTCGAAAGTGATTTGCCCGTCGTACTTATTAAACAGATAAATGGTATCTATCAGTTCACCATAAATATCCATCTGCTTTTGCCCAAAGGCATTATTGCCAATCAGTACCGGTTTCGAGTCCTTATATCCGGCAAACTGTGTCAGTTCCGTTTCTGTTTTAGGATGGTTGCCATCCATAGTATACATCAGGTGCATGTCATCGGCTATGCAATTAGCCTCTACCCAGCGCATATAGCTTTCGGCATCCTCAATAAAACCCAGCCTGAGCAGTACATACATGGTAAAAGAGGCATCGCGCACCCACGAGTAGCGGTAATCCCAATTCCGTATACCGCCTATGGTTTCGGGCAAGGCAAACGTAGCTGCGGCCATCACCGACCCATAAATGCGCGAGGTAAGTAACTTTAGTGTAATTGCCGACCGCCTTACGGTTTCTTCCCAGCGCCCGGTAAAGGTGCACTGGCTGGTCCATGTTTTCCAGTAATCGTAAGTCTTGTTATAGCAGTTAAGGCAATAGTGATGAAAATCTGTTTTAAAACCACTATCCTCAATGCTGTTTTGCAGCACAAAACAGGCAGTTTCGCCCTGCTTCAGTAAAAACGTTTCGTCTATATCTTGATTGTTTGAAGCCAGTTTTACGTCAGACCATAAGTGCAGTTCCTGGCCATCATCTGCTTTAAATACAATGCGGTTTTCGTCGGTACTAACGATTTTGTGCGGCGTTTCGGCATAATTAAAACGGGGCTGGCATATTAGGTTAAAATTAGTGTTGCCACGTATGGCCGTCACTTTTCGCACAATCGTCATTACCCCGTTATCATCAACAATGGGCATAAAGTCGGTAATCTCGGCTATGCCTTCGTCGGCAAAAAAGCGGGTCACTAATATGGCAGAATCGGTAAGGTAAATTTGCTTGTAGCTGGCGTTAGTAAATTGCGGCGTAATAGAAAAATATCCGCCTTTGTCTTTATCCAGCAGCGCCCCGAAAACGGTAGGCGAATCAAAACGGGGTAAACATAAGTAATCAATAGAACCGGCGTTAGATACCAGTGCTACGGTATGAAGATTACCTATAACGCCATAGTTCTCAATTGGTTCATAGGCATCTTTCATGGTATTTGTCAATTTTATATGGTAACGGTACTGCAATTAATTTTATGAAGTAAAAGAACCGATGTAGCCCTTTTACAAAATCTCTTACTTAACACTATTTAGTTGCGCTTGTTTACACTTTGGCTGTTTACCTGTGGCTACTTCCCGGTAACTATAACTTAATAACAGTTTAAAACAGAACCACACTTTTAAAAGTTGTATACCGACTGGTAAAAGCCATTTACAGCGCCAGGGAGGGATATTTATGAGGATAAACGAAGACGAAAATGCTATTGCCTTTTACCAGGAGGCACTCGACCATTTAAGAGACAGCGGTATTGAATTTTTACTGGGGGGCGCCTTTGCCATATTTCATTACAGCGGTATTTACCGCGACACCAAAGACCTGGACGTTTACTGTAAATCAGTTGACTGCCCGCGCATACTGAAATATTTTAACGAGCGGGGCTACGAAACACAATTTACAGATGCCCGCTGGCTGGCCAAAATATTTAAAGGCGAGTATTTTATTGATGTAATATTTGATACGGTAAACAACATCTGCAAGGTAGACGACACCTGGTTTCAACGGGCCGAAGATGCCAGCTTTTTTGACCGTGATGTAAAACTCTTGTCGCCCGAAGAACTGATTTGGAGCAAAATTTATGTTAAAAACCGCGAACGTTATGATGGCGCCGACATTAACCACCTGTTGGTACAAATAGGTGCCCGGCTGGATTGGCATCACTTGCTGTTCAGGCTCGACCAGCATTGGCAGTTGCTGCTGTCGCAAATCGTCATTTTTCAGTTTGTTTACCCGGCCGACTACCAGCAAATTGTACCGCGCTGGCTGTATGATGAATTGCTGCGCAGGGCCGCCGAGCAGTTCGACCTGCCCTCGCCCGAAGAAAAAGTTTGCCGCGGCCCGATGATTGACCAGACACAATATAGTGTTGATATTAAAGACTGGAACTATAAATCTTATACCATAAAAACAGTTTAACAGCGATGGAACAAAAAAATATAACCCGCATTGCAGCTGTTGGCGATATACATGTACGGGAAACCGACCATGGCAAATGGGTAGAATACTTTAGGGAAGTGTCTGCCAAAGCCGATGTGCTTTTAATTTGTGGCGACCTTACCGATACCGGCGATGAAGACGAGGCGCAGGTATTGGCCAACGAGTTGCGTGCTTGTACCATACCGGTTATCTGTGTTTTAGGCAACCACGATTATGAAAAGGGACGCCAGAAGCTCATCAGGCAGGCTGTGCAAAATCATAACGTCCACGTATTAGACGGCGAAGCGATGATTATTGGCAATGTTGGCTTTGCAGGTGTTAAAGGTTTTGGTGGTGGGTTTGACCGTTATTTATTGACTATGTTTGGCGAAGATGCCAACAAAGCGTATGTACAAGAATCGGTTGACGAGGCGCTGCATTTGGAACGTGCCCTGCAAAAATTGGATGCAGACCCGCAGGTGCATAAAAAAATAGCCGTTTTACACTACTCGCCTATTAAAGCAACCGTAGTTGGCGAGCCGGAGGAAATCTATCCGTTTTTGGGTTCGTCGAGGCTAGCCGAAACGCTGATGCGCAACAATGTGCTGGCAGCCTTCCACGGTCATGCACATGCCGGCACGCTTGAAGGCACCATTAACAATACTGATATTAAGGTATTTAACGTGGCCAAACCTGTACTAACCAAAGCTGGCTACGAGTGCCCTTATTATCTTTTTGATGTATAAAGTTGTAGCAAATTTTACAGTAGTGGTAAAACCTTTTTAAACCTTGGCTTGTAATTTGCATCATACCCTACATCAGATTCAAAAATATTACACTTATGAAAAAGATTTTTTTGTTATTCGGTTTGATACTGGCTGTAATAGTTTCTTCTACGGATTTTACGATGGCGCAACGTCGTAAAATGAGCTCGCAAGCTAAAGGTGCCTTAATTGGTGGTGCCGGTGGCGCCATTGCTGGTGGTTTAATTGGCCATGGTGTTAAAGGTGCTTTAATCGGTGGCGCTATTGGTGCCGGTGGTGGTTACGTAATTGGTAATGAGCACCGTCGTAACAAAGCTAAAAGACGCGCCTATTACCGTTCGCACAACCGCAACTCACGTTATTACAGCAGACGCCGTTATAATTAACAGCGAAAGCTTAAACATAAAAAAAGCGATGCTCTGATGGGCATCGCTTTTTTTATACTCAATAACCTATTTATAAAACTATTGTTTTACTGTAGATGTTGATTTATTAATTATAAATTAACAAGTATGTCAACCATCCAGATTTTAAACCGCGAAACTTTATCAAACCAGAAGTATCCGCTTAAAACTTTTACTTACCTAAAGCCAGATGCCGGGGGTAAAATGCAGGAGCAAAAAACTGAGGTATACTACCGCCCGGACGCGGTGGCGGTGTTACTGTATGATAGAGCGAAACAGAAGTTATTACTGACAAAACAATTCAGGTTACCGGCTTACTTAAACGGAAATGAATCGGGCTACCTTACCGAAGCATGCGCAGGTTTAATTGACGAAGGCGAAACGCCCGAGCAAACCATCATCAGAGAAGCCAAAGAAGAATTAGGTATTGATATCGGCAACATCCAAAAAACAGGAGCCGTATACACATCGGCCGGAGGCATTACCGAATACCTGCACATGTTTGTGGCTGCCTATGATTCTTCGGTTTTTAAGAATGTAATTGGAGGATTGGCAACAGAAGGTGAAGTAATTGAACCGGTAGAACTGAATTTTGATGAAGCTAAAACAATGTTGAAAGCCGGACAGTTTAATGATGCAAAAACTGTCATGCTATTGCAATATTACTTTTTGTTTTGTTAATTACAATCGGTTTGACATGGCTTCATCATCGAAGCAACAACACTAAATATAAACCTTAAACCAGTAATTGATTATTGTTTTGATTGGACTGAATGGTTAATAAGCTCATTGCTCTTATTGTAGTATACTTTTTAGTTGCCCATGCGCTTTTAGCGCAAGACAGCGTGATGGTATCTACTTTTAAGCAAACGCAGATTGATACCGTTGGCCAAAAAGACTTGATTGATGTTTTCAAAAAATTCTTTAAACCTAACAAGGCGTCAACAAGAGTTAACCCACAAGAAGGCAGCGTTTATTTCTCCTTTTTGCCTACGGCCTCTACCCTGCCCGATGGCGGTGGAAAAATGTTTATTACCTCCACTACGGCCGGCTTTTATTTAGGCAGTAAGCAAACTACTAACCTATCAAGCTTTACATTTACACCCTACTTTAATTTTAAAGGCCGCTTTGGCTTGCCACTGCGCTCAAGTATCTGGTTTAATAATAACCAGTGGTACCTGGCCGGCGATACCCGATTTATGGTTTATCCGCAAGATACCTGGGGCCTGGGCGGTAACCAGCCTGAAGAAAACCGCATGCGGGTAGATTACCGTTACATCCGGTTTTACCAAAGCTTGTACAAACGAATAAAATCTTACTTTTTTGCAGGTGTGGGTTACAACCTGGATTACCACATGCGCATCAAAGGCAATTATGAAAACCACGACTTGCAGGATATTTCGGGTTATGCTTTTGGTACTGATTACGGTCAAAACTCTTTATCGTCCGGCGTAACCTTTAACTTGCTTTACGATACGCGTAATAACTCTATCAATCCCTTACCAGGTTGCTACGCTAATTTAATTTACCGCATCAATACCCCGGTAATGGGCAGCAACCGTACCTGGACCTCGGTTTATGCAGATATGCGTAAGTATATCTCACTTAACCCTGGCAAACCGGCACAACAAAATACCCTTGCGCTCTGGACCTATTTTTGGAGCACGTTAGACCGGGGGGCACCTTACCTGAGTTTGCCTAGTGTAGGATGGGATTTGTATAACCGCTCGGGCCGGGGCGTAGAACAAAACCGTTACCGCGGACAGAGTTTGTGGTATACCGAAGCCGAATATCGGCGCAGTATTACCCGCAATGGTTTAATTGGGTTTGTACTGTTTGCCAACTTAACATCTGTAAACGAACCCGATACCCGGCAGTTTAATTATTTTCATCCGGCAGGCGGAGGCGGTTTGCGCATTAAAATCAATAAAGCATCCAACACCAATATTGCTATCGACTATGGCTTTAGTAAAGGTTACTCGTCTATCAGGCTTAATTTGGGTGAAGCGTTTTAAATTTTTAGGTTACGTGTTTATTGGAAGGTGGTAATGCCTTATTGATAAATATGTTTGTGGTTGTCTGCAAGTAATAAAGGTATAAGAGCAAATGGTTGTCAAACTTGTAACAACAAATCAATCTTCGTTGCTAAAACGATATACCTGAATGTAAAAACATCATTGACAATAAAGCCGTTATTGACAGGTTATCATATTATTAATTACATTAGCCGTGTATATTGAGGTAACATGAGCATCCCCGAAAAAGAAATTACCATTTACGACATTGCCAGAGAATTGAATATTTCTGGTGCAACGGTAAGCCGTGCCCTCATGGACCATCCTTCGGTAAACATCAATACCAAACAAAAGGTACAAGACACTGCCAAAAGACTTGGATACCGCTCAAACCAACTGGCCAGTAATTTGCGAAAAAAGAAAAGCAACATCATTGGCATTATTGTAGGCAACCTGAACAGTAGCTTTATGTCTAACGTTATTTTCGGGGTAGAGAAAGTGTTGAGTGATGCCGGCTATAACCTGATTATCAGCCAGTCGTTGGATAATGTAGCCAAAGAAATTGCCATAGCCCAAGCCATGTACAATAATCGGGTAGACGGACTGCTGGTGTCGTTGGCTTATAGTACCGAAAACGCCGACCATTTTGAAAGCTTTGTTAAACGGGGCATCCCCTTGGTGTATTTTGACCGTGCCTGGCCTCATCCTGATTGCCCGAGCGTAGAAATTGACAACACTAAAGCCGCTTACGAAATTACCAGCCATTTAATTAAACAAGGATGCAAGCGCATTGCCCATATAACTGCCTTCAAACTAAGCAGTGTTGCCGCCGACCGGTTTAAAGGTTACCGTCAGGCACTCGAAGAACACCAAATTCCGTTTGACGAAAGTCTGGTTATTCCGACCGAGCTTACGCTCGAAGCCGGTATTGAGGCGGCTCAAACCTTGCTTAATATGGCAGAACGGCCGGATGGTGTATTCGTAATTAACGATGCCTGCGCCGTAAGCTGTATGCAAGAATTAAAGCGCCATGGCGTACGCATACCCGAAGACATTGCCTTTGCGGGTTTTAATAACGACACCGAAGCCAGCATTATTGAACCTAACTTAACCACGGTAGACTATAAAGGGTACGACATGGGCACCACCGCTGCGCAAATACTACTTGAGCAGTTGGACAATGCTAACGACAAAAAAGGCCGTAAAAACACACTCATTCAGCCATCCGAAATTATTATTAGAGCATCGTCTTTGCACCAAGGGTAATGAGATAATGTTTGCTAAAGGACGCAATTGAATTTAAGTAATGCATATAGCTAATTAACCTTAATTTAAACTATACAACTACATTTCTTTACTTTTGCGCCGATGACTGCTATAACAAACCGGTCGCCGCGCGAATTGCGTATCGGGTGTGCTATTTTCTTTTTCATTTCGGGTTTTGGCTATTCCTCCTGGGCTTCTCGCATACCCACTGTTCAGCATCAGTTACATTTAAACGAAGCACAACTGGGCACCATGCTGTTTGCCTTGCCTATCGGCTTGATGCTTACCCTGCCGGTAACAGGTAAACTGCTTAGCCAGTATACCAGCCGCAGCATTATGTTTTTTGGCGCCATTGCCTTTAATGTAGTATTGTTTTTTTTGGGTTTGGCTACGGTAGCCTGGCAGTTTGCTATTATTTTGTTTGCGCTGGGCTCGGCCCGCAACCTGCTGAATTTATCGGTTAATGCGCAGTCGGTCGGGGTGCAATCGCTTTATCAAAAATCTATTATCACCACGTTTCATGGGATATGGAGTATTGCGGGATTTGCAGGGGCAGCAGTTGGGTATTTAATGGTGAGTTATAACATCGGTTTGTTTTACCACTTAGGTGCCATCAGTATTTTGCTTTGTGCCTGCTCTATTTACTTTTACTCTTACACCTTTTACCAAAAGCCCAAACCGGTTGAGCGCAAACCATTTTTAATACTGCCCGACAGGCACATGCTTAAGTTTGCCGTAATATGCTTTGCCTGCATGGCTTGCGAAAATACCATGTACGATTGGAGCGCCATCTACTTTGAAAAGGCAGTGCACGCCGGCAAAGCCACCTCAACGGCCGCTTTTGTGGCTTATATGATAGCCATGACCACCGGCCGCTTTGCCGGCGATAAAATTGTACTGCGCATCGGCATCAAAAACATGCTGAATTATAGCGGCTGGTTCATTTTTGTTGGTTTGATGCTGGCCGTAATATTCCCTTATCCGCTTGTGGCCGGCGCCGGCTTTATGCTGGTAGGCTTGGGTGTTGCCTGCGTGGTACCTTTGGTATTTAGCATTGCCGGTAAATCGGCATCACTAAGCAGTGGTACCGCTATTGCATCCATATCTACCGTAGGGTACTTTGGCTTTTTATTAGTTCCGCCTTTTGTTGGCTACATCGCCCAGGCGGCAGATTTACGCTGGTCGTTCGGTGTAATTGCCGTGCTGGGGGCACTGATTGTATGGATGGTGAGCAAGATAGAGGCTACCTAATTATAGAAGACAAGAAAAGGCGCCTTTTACAGCGCCTATCCATAATATTGCTTGCTTGGTTTAGTATCATGCCTTGCTTAAGGCATTTTGCATATCGGCAATCAAATCATCAATATGCTCCAACCCTACCGATACCCGCAAGAGGTTTTGCGGTGTTTTGGTATCCGGCCCTTCAATGGCGGCGCGGCGCTCAATCAAACTTTCTACCCCGCCTAAACTGGTTGCTTTCGTAAATAATGTAAGATGTGTGATAACCCGTTCTGCCGCGTCTTTACCGCCAGCTACGATAAATGACAACATCCCGCTAAAACTCACCATTTGCTGTTTGGCCAGTTCGTGCTGTGGATGCGATGGTAAGCCTGGGTACAGTACCTGCTCTACTTGCGAGTGTTGTTCTAAAAATTCGGCCAGTAGCTGGGCATTATACACATGGCCGCGCATACGGTAGGGCAAAGTTTTAATGCTCCGGGCCAACCAATAGCAATCGGAAGGTGCAGGTATGGCGCCGCCCATTTGCTGTACATTTAATATGCGTTTCCACCAGTCATCATCATGTGCAGTAATTAATGCCCCGCCGGTTAAATCGCTGTGACCACCTAGATATTTGGTTGTCGAATGCATCACCATATCAGCACCCAAACTTAATGGTTGTTGCCCTAATGGTGAGGCAAATGTATTGTCGCACACTACTTTAATGCCGCGACTATGGGCTAAGGCTACTACCTTTTTGATGTCAGTTAATTTTAACAACGGATTAGACGGCGTTTCAACCCAAATTAAACCAGTATTAGGTTTTATGGTATCCGCCAATAACTCTTCATTATTTAAATCAATAAAATCAAACTCTAGTATGCCGGCAAATAAGGTTTTGAGTTGGTTACGCAAGCCATGGTACATGTCATCAGGAGCAATCACATGGGTACCGGGTTTTAACGATTGAAAAACCGTCATACCGGCCGCATTGCCTGATGAAAATGCAGCGGCTTGTACGCCGCCTTCTAACCGGGCCAATACAGTTTCGAGCGCCTGCCGGTTAGGATTACCGGCCCGGCTGTAGCTATAGCCTTTGCTGTAATCACCGTCATGGTCGCGTTCAAAAGTGGTAGATAATATAATGGGTGACACCACTGCCGAGGTAGCTTCATCAACATGGCTACCCGCATGTATGGCCAGAGTTTCAATTTTCATAGTCAGCCAAATTAAAGCATAATTTCAGTTATCAGTGCTTTGCTGAGTTACAAATTATGGTTACACTATTTAATTTTTACAATGAGTTACTTAGCCATCCAGCTAAAGGTCATCTTCACCGGCAAAATGTGCCCTTCTTTATCAAACAGCATCTGGTCAAGGCATATTACGCGCTGGTTGGCCCCGGTTTGGTCGAGCGGCCTGCGGTGATATACGATGTAATACTTATCATCTTTAGCCGAATGAATAACTGAGTGATGCCCCGCACCACGCGCAACTTTAGGGTCTTGCTCCAACACGGTAGATAGCCGCTTAAACGGACCGAAAGGCGAATCGGCAATGGCGTAGGCTACTTTATAATCAGGCCCGGTCCATCCCCCCTCCGACCACATAAAATAATACTTATTGTTGCGAATAAACATGTAAGGCCCTTCTACATAATGCTCGGGTGTGATTTCTTTATACAAGGCACCATCCGGCAAAGGTTCAATTCCGCTGAAATCAGATTTTAACTTCACCATATTGCAATGACCCCACCCGCCATAATACATGTAGTACGAACCATCTTTATCTCTAAAAACAAACTGGTCAATAGGCTGAGCGCCGTTTACAATAGTATCAATCAGGGGATGCCCTAATAAATCCTTGTATGGCCCATCCGGCTTATTGGCTACGGCCACGCCGATGCCGCCTACCTCGCCCGGGTGAATATCGTTGGCGCCGAAAAACAAGTAATATTTATTACCTTTTTTGAGCACCGCCGGTGCCCACATCGCCTTTTTAACCCATTTTACACCACTGGTATCAATAATGCGGGGATGCTTTTTCCATGTCTTTAAATCGGCCGATGAAAACGCATCCATAAATACCTGGTCTTTGTACGGGGCCGAATACGTCGGAAATATCCAGTAAGTGTTTCCATACTTAATACCCTCCGGGTCGGCATACCAACCCTCTATCACCGGGTTGTGCTGACCAAGAGCTTTAGTGCCGAACATAACCAACCACATGAAAGCAGCAGGTAATAAAAAGCGATTGATTTTCATTGATTTTCTTATCATGAGTTTCAAAAACGTTGAAGATGGCTTAGGTGCTTTAAAAGCATCATCAAAAAGTCAGTAACAAAAAAAGGGTTGACAGTTTAAGCTATCAACCCTTTTAGATGTATTTTAATTAGCGATTGCTGATGTCGATATAATCGTTACCGGTTTCGCCGGTGTAAATTTGACGCGGACGGCCAATCGGCTCTTTGTTCTCTTTCATTTCTTTCCACTGCGCAATCCATCCCGGTAAACGGCCAAGGGCAAATAACACGGTAAACATCTCGGTTGGGAAACCTAAAGCACGATAGATGATGCCAGAGTAGAAATCGACGTTAGGGTACAATTTACGTTCAACAAAATATGGGTCTTGCAGGGCAACTTCTTCCAGGCGTTTAGCAATATCCAACACTTCGTCGTTTACACCTAATTTTTCCAGAATATCATCACAAGCTTTTTTGATGATCTTGGCGCGTGGGTCGAAGTTTTTATAAACGCGGTGACCAAAGCCCATCAAACGGAACGGGTCGTTCTTGTCTTTAGCTTTAGCAATCCACTTATCGGTATCGCCGCCGTCAGCTTTAATTTTTTCCAGCATTTCGATCACGGCCTGATTGGCGCCACCATGCAGTGGGCCCCATAAGGCCGAAATACCGGCAGAAATAGAAGCATATAAGTTAGCATCCGATGAGCCTACAATACGTACGGTAGACGTAGAACAGTTTTGCTCATGGTCGGCGTGCAAAATCAGTAACTTGTTCATCGCATCAACTAC
>CAXYKR010000198.1:0-16352 GCA_964277815.1 uncultured Mucilaginibacter sp.
CTGCCGGGCAGACAGCAGCGGATTTTGATTGCTGTTTACCTGACCAGCAAACACCAGCTGCGCTGAACCCTGCGGACGGATATCAATAACGGAACTACCAAAAATCTGCTCAAACGTACGGCTCCTGATTTTTATTTGCGGGATAAAACCCGGTTGCTGCGATTGCGTGGCGTAGTTGTCAGCCAGTTGTTTAAAATACTCGCGCTTATTTTGCTGCTGTGTTAGCTGCAGGTACTCTGCAAAGGTTAAATACCTCGGGGCGCGGTACATCAGGTTACCTACCCTTTCGGTTAATATATAGCGGTTAGTGGCCGCATCATATTGGATGCTACGCTGCAGGTTAGGCGGGTCTACCTCAAAACGCCCCTCCCTTACCTGGCTGCTGCGCGACTGCTGGTTACGATAAGGCACGCTGATGGTAAGCGAGTCTTTACCGGTGGCAGGCTTTTTCTGAGCGAAAGAAACCGAAATGCCGCCGCAAACAGACCACACCAATAGCCATAACACAAGCCTTATGGTAAAATTCTTAACCAAGCGCAGCGTATTAATTAATTAGAGGTATTGTTTATAACTTATAAGCTTTTTAAAGCAACCTTAATGAGTTGTTCTACCGAAAGCGTTTCCGTATTGCGGGCTATTTCCTGGTCAATCACCTTTTCGGCAGCATTGCGGGCAAAACCCAGCATCACCAGCGCCGACAAGGCTTCGTCCCTAACCGTGTTATTAGCCGGCATCGAAATCAAGGTATCCGGGCCTTCTTTGCGTAATTTATCCTGTAACTCCAGGATGACACGCTGGGCAGATTTTGGTCCGATGCCTTTGATACGCTGAATTTGGGTAACGTTACCTTTTACAATAGCCGTTTGTATTTCTTCGGGTGTGATGGATGACAGCATCATGCGGCCGGTGTTTGGCCCAATGCCCGATACCGAAATGAGGTGTAAAAACAGGCGCTTCTCACCTTCGTCGGCAAAGCCGTACAAAGTATGCGCGTCCTCTTTTACGTGTAACCAAACGTAAAGGCGGCAACGCTCGGCATCGCCTAGTTTGGAGAAAGTGTTTAACGATATGTTGATGTGATAGCCTACGCCGCCAGCCTCAATTACCACATAAGCCGGACTCTTAAAAGTCAGCTTTCCATCTATATATGCGTACATGTGTATTCGATAATGTTGTATTTTTTACCTGATAAAAATACAAACAAAAGCTTATACGACCGCCCTAAAAAAAAGATACCTGTCAAGTTTAATAACTGACAGGTATTACATTTTACTGATATTATATTTTAATAACTACAGGTTGAGTTTCAACCCTTCGGCCTGAGCTTTTTGCTGGGCATCAACCACGGCAATGGTAATCATATTCACAATCTCGCGCACCGAACTGCCCAACTGTAAAACGTGTACAGATTTTTTCATGCCCAGTAAAATAGGGCCTACCGCTTCGGCACCGCCAACCTCTTGCAATAGCTTATAAGCAATGTTACCCGATTCTAGGTTAGGGAAAATCAAAGTGTTGGCAGGTTTACCATTCAGTGTAGAGAACGGGAAGTTATCTGACAACAATTCGCGGTTCATGGCAAAGTTGGCCTGCATCTCTCCATCAATCACCATGTCAGGGTATTGCTTGTGCAATATCTTAACAGCCTCTCGGGTTTTTTCGGGCACCTCGCCATCGTTAGAGCCAAAGTTAGAGTAAGACAGCATCGCAACACGAGGGTTGATGTTGAATTGCTTAACCGAGCGTTCTACCAACACAGTAATGTCTACCAGGTCTTGCGTTGTTGGGTTTACGTTTACCGTAGTATCTGCAAAAAACAACGGACCTTTTTGGGTAATCATCATGTACATACCAGCCACTTTGTTTACACCAGCTTCGGTACCTATAATTTGCAGGGCAGGCCTTACGGTAGATACATAGTTTTTAGTTAAACCGGATATCAAGGCATCCGCATCGCCAAACTGCACCATGCTGGCACCATAGTAGTTACGGTCGCGCATCATCTTTTTGGCCTCATATAAGGTAATACCCCTGCGCTGACGTTTTTGGTACAGGTGCTGAGCATACTCCTCTTGCTTATCGCAGGGCTGCAGGGTATTGATGATTTTTACATCATTCAAATCCAGTTTGTGCTCGGCAATAATCTGCTTAATCTTTTCGGTGTTACCCAATAAAATAGGGATGGCAATACCTTCGTCTTTTACAATTTGTGCCGCACGAAGTATTTTATAGTTATCGGCCTCAGCAAACACCACACGTTTAGGGTCCTGCTTAGCTTTACCCGACAGGTTACGCATCAGTTTATCATCAGCACCGATACGCAAACGTAATTCTTCGGCATAAGCGTCCCAATCGGTAATTTCTTTACGGGCCACGCCGGATGCCATAGCAGCCTTGGCAACCGCCGCCGACACCTCGGTAATTAAACGCTGGTCCATCGGTTTCGGGATAATGTAATCACGACCGAAACGCAAATTAGTGGTATTGTAAGCTAAGTTAACCGCTTCGGGTACCGGCTTGCGGGTTAATTCGGCAATGGCATGCACCGCAGCTATCTTCATTTCTTCGTTGATAGCTGTAGCGCGCACATCTAACGCACCGCGGAATATATAGGGGAAACCTAATACGTTATTAACCTGGTTAGGATAATCGGACCGGCCTGTAGCCATAATAATATCCTGCCGGGCAGCAACGGCAACATCATAAGCTACTTCAGGCTCGGGGTTGGCCATGGCAAATACAATAGGGTTTGGGGCCATGCTTTTCAGCATATCCGCATTCACCAGATTACCAGCCGAAAGACCAATAAATACGTCGGCATCTTTCATGCCGTCGGCCAGTGTAACTACATCTTTGCGATGACTGGCAAAGGCCAAACGTATTTCATCCAAATCGGTACGCTCAGGAGTAATCAAGCCACCAATGTCAAACATCAGCAGGTTTTCGGGTTTTACGCCCAGCATCAAATACATTTTAGTACAAGATACCGCAGCAGCACCGGCACCGTTAACCACAATTTTAATGTCTTCCAGCTTTTTGCCTTGTATTTCGCAGGCATTCATTAAAGCGGCACCCGAAATAATGGCAGTACCATGCTGGTCATCATGCATCACCGGGATGTTCATCTCGGCTTTCAGGCGGCGTTCAATCTCGAAACAAGTAGGCGCCGAAATATCTTCGAGATTCACACCACCAAAGGTGGGCTCCATCGCTTTTACAATGTTTACAAACTCATCAACGTTTTTAGTATTCAACTCCAGGTCAAATACATCAATATCGGCATATATTTTAAACAGAAGTCCTTTACCTTCCATTACGGGCTTGCTGGCCTCAGGGCCAATATCGCCTAAGCCTAACACGGCAGTACCGTTACTAATTACGGCTACCAGGTTGCCTTTAGCGGTGTATTTATATACATCATCCGTATTTTTAGCTATCTCGCGACAAGGCTCAGCCACACCCGGTGAGTAGGCCATCGTGAGGTCGCGTTGAGAGTTGGTAGGCTTAGTCGGTATTACCTGTATTTTGCCCGGACGGCCTTTAGCATGGTAATTAAGCGCATCTTGTTTACGTTGATTATTATTCATCTTCTCTTCTTTCAGGTAGGCAAAATTACAATTCCTTTTTAAACTGATGAAGGTTAAGCGCATATTAATCAGCCCGCTACCCTGATAATGCACTTCCAAACAGGTATTAATCAAGTGTATTTAAACGCAAAAACCGCAACAGGCAATGCCTGTTGCGGTTCTGTTATAGTTTTTAAAACGCTTAGTTACCGCCGCCTGCTACTGCGTTTGTGTTTAATACCGCCAGTTCTTTTTCGCCTTTCATCGCTTTACCTGCAGCCATACCTGGTGCGGTTAGCTTTAACTTTTGACCAAGCGAGGCCCGGTTACCACGAATGTTATTCCAGATACGTAAATCCTCTACATCAATACCATACTTATCGGCTATGCCGCTCAGGGTTTCGCCACGTTTAACGGTATGATAACTTGATTTAGCGGTTGCCACTTCGGGCGCTGAGGTTTGCTCAGGCACGTTGGCGTATACCGGTTGCGGATTGGTAGTTAAAGCATCGCCGGTTAAAGCACTGTATAATGCACCGTATTTTTCTTTGCCCAACTGAGGAATAATCATGCGGCGCGGAGCTTTAGTAGTACCATTGATGATACGTTGTGTATAAGCCGGATTTAACAACGCCAACTCTTTAGCATCAATGTTCAGCACACGTGCAATACTGTTGATAGATACAAATTTGTTTACCATTACCGTATCGGTGTTCATCGTCATGCTGCAAGCCTGCGGGATGATGCCGTGCTGGTTATGGTATTTTAACACGTACATAGTGGCAATAAATGCCGGTACATAGCCTCTTGTTTCGGCTGGCAGATATTGGCGAACCGACCAAAAATCAACGGCATTGGCTTCCTGCATGGCACGCTCTACAGTACTTTTACCGCAATTGTAAGACGCAATAGCTAATAACCAGTCGCCAAACTCCTGGTACGAGTCTTTTAGGTAAGCCGCTGCTGCATAGCTGGCTTGTATAGGGTCGCGCCGCTCATCTACATAATTGTTCATGTTGAGGCCGTATATTTTTGCCGTAGATGACATAAACTGCCACGGACCGGCAGCACCTACTCTTGATACCGCATTTGGATTAAGGGCAGATTCTACAATGGACAGATATTTAATCTCTTCCGGAATACCGGCATCACGAAATGCTTTTTCGTAGATAGGGAAATAATATTTGCTTAGGCCCATAATCCGTCCCATTTCGGCACGGCGGGCAGGAGAAGTGTAACTGTTGATGAAAGACTGTACAAACTCGTTGTAATCTAACGGCACGTCTTTTTGTATCGAATCTAAGCGGATTTTAAATAAGGAGTTTTCGAAAGCATTTTGCTGTATCTGGGCCATAACGGGCGCCGGAATATTGCTTTTGTAACTCTGCAGATAACTCTGGCCTAAGTTTTGTTCAGCTAAAGTGGTATCCTGATAATTAGGTTGTGACCATGCCTTGTAAGATTGAAACACAAAAAGGCACATTACAGCAGTAAAGAGTTTCTTCATTCTTAGGATTACTTTTGCTTTGATTTGAACAAGTTTCAGTATTTGCTAAATTATTAACTTTTACGCAATCCCAAAACATAGGTTGCAAAATTTAACAATTTTTCTTCGTCAAACGCTTTTGTGATTAATTGTAACCCTAACGGCAAATTTTGACTATTGTTTTCTACCGGTATCGAAATTGCCGGCACACCGGTTAAAGAAGCCTGCACCGTAAATATATCTTCGAGGTAAGTAACAATAGGGTCAATATCCCGACGGCCTATTTTAAAAGCAGGCTCAGGTGCGGTTGGGGTTAATATAAAATCGTATTTCTCTAAAATTTCATTAGTGCGTTGCTGAATCAGCCTGCGCACTTTTTGCGCCTTGGCATAGTACGCATCATAATAACCGGCGCTCAGCACAAACGTACCTAACATAATCCGCCGCTTTACCTCGGTGCCAAAGCCTTCCGAACGCGAACGTTTATAAGTTGTTACCAAGTCAACCGCGTTAGGGCTGCGGTAGCCATAATGTACGCCATCATACCGGGCCAGGTTTGATGATGCCTCGGCCATGGTTAAAATATAATAGGTTGGCACTACGTAATCCAGGTACTCAAATGAAACGGGCTCTACCACGTGGCCTTCCGCTTTCAGGCTTTCGATGGTTTTTAGCAAAGCTGCTTTCACTTCGCTATCCAAGCCTTCGCTGTCCATCACCTCTTGTAAGTAAGCAATTTTATTTTTACCTGTTTCAGCAGTAGCCCGTTCAGCAAATTCGGGTATCGGTGCGTGGGCCAGCGTACTATCATAAGCATCGGGCCCAGTCATTACCTGGAATAACCGGGCAGCATCCTCTATAGAGCGGGTAATAGGTCCGGGCTGGTCAAACGATGAAGCATAAGCAATGATACCATGACGAGAAATACGGCCATAAGTAGGCTTTAACCCCACTACACCACAAAAAGAAGCCGGCTGACGGATAGAACCGCCGGTATCTGTACCGATAGCTGCGTGGCACATGTTTGCCTGCACTGCTACTGCCGAACCACCCGATGAACCGCCGGGTACACGGCTTTCATCAGCCATGTTTTTTACCGGGCCGAAATAAGAATTTTCGTTGGCGCCGCCCATGGCAAATTCGTCACAGTTGCAACGGCCAATAATGATGGCATCTTCGGCCAGCAACCGCTCTACCACGGTTGACGAAAATACAGATGTAAAGTTTTCGAGTATTTTAGAGGAGGCAGTTACCACATGCCCTTTGTAGCAGATATTATCTTTAATGGCTACAACCATACCGGCCAGGCGGCCTGTAGTTTCTCTGTTTTTTAATTTACGGTCGAGTTCGGCGGCTTGTTGCAAAGCCTCCTCCCCGAATACCTCGTTAAAGGCATTAAGCCTTTTGTACTGGTTGATGTTAGACAGATAACCTTGTACCAGCATCTCTACGGTAACATCACCGCTTTGCAAATCCTGTTGTATTTCGGTTAAAGAGGTATACGTTTTAGCCATAGGCTGCTAAAATAAAAAAACTTATCAAGTGATAATCATAATTACCGCCTGATAAGTTTAAGAATTAAAAAAACCTATAAATATATCCGCTTACGGATGCACGTTGGTTTTTTCTTCGGTAGTGTCTTTGCTGTTCGATGCGTCTTTAAATTCTTTAACGCCCTGGCCTAATCCTTTCATTAGTTCAGGAATTTTGCGTCCTCCGAATAATATTAAAATAGCAACGATGATCAGAATGATTTCTGGTGCGCCTAATCCCATGATTGATAAATTTTATTTAGTATTCTTTCTTTTCTTTAATTTCCGGTTGTGTTGCCAAGTCACTATCATCGGCAGCTACAGGCTTGTGAGTTTCGGGTTCACTGTAATTACGATTTACAGGCTCAGACGGTTTTTCATCAAAATTATTTATTTGGTTATGAAGCTCACGCTTCACTCCTTCTGATGCGTCTTTAAAATCACGCATGCCTTTACCTAAACCACGCGCCAGCTCTGGCAATTTGTTGCCGCCAAACAATAAAAGGGCAGCAAATAAGATAAGTATCAACTCGGGAGTACCGACGTTTAAAAACAACAAAACCGAACTGAGCATATGCTTTTTACTTAAGGATACAAATATATACAATTATAACTCCCAATTGTTCAAACTTATTGTGAAGCCAGCCATGTTTTTGGATTAACGGCTGTATTACCCTTGTAAAGCTGAAAGCTAATAACAGTTTCTCCGGTAGCCGGGTCGGTAGCTGCACTACCAAGAGTTTGCCTTGTGCTTACCTTTTGACCAGCGCTCACACTTACTGACTTTAAATTAGTATAGCCTGTAAAATATGCACCATGATTTATTAAAACTACGTACGACCCTTCCATATCAACCACCTTGCTGACTTCGCCTTCAAATACAGCCCGCACGGCTGCCCCCGGTGATGTTCTGATATCAATACCCCGGTTATCATTTTTGATACCGTCAGTATAGTAAATCCCAAATCCTTGTATTACCTGTCCGTTGGTTACCGGCCATGGCAGTTGCCCGCGGTTACCTAAAAAGTTGTTAGATAATCTGGCCGCTTCGGGTGTTGCCGACAGCACCTCGGCATCGGTGCTCCGGGCGATGGCTTTAGGTTTGGCAGCTACCGCTACTTCGGCAGCCGATTTATTTTCGGCTTTTGCTTTTTCGGCAGCCAGGGCGGCACGCCTTGCAGCCTCTGCCCTTGCTTCGGCTTCTGCCTTGCGGCGAGCTTCTTCAATTTCGCGGCGGATGGTTGACGCAATTTGCTGGTCGATGCGGCGGCGTTGCGCCATAACCGCCCGCTGTTGCTTTTTAAGCTGCCCGGCTTGTTTTGATAAACCGGCTACCACGGCTACCTGGCTATTACGCTCCTTACCCAATGTTTCTTTTTCTTTTTCCTGCTCTTGCAACAGCGAATTTTTTTCGTTTTTGGTACGGTCGAGCTGGTTTATTTTAACGTGCAGGTCTTTTTGAGTGCCTTGTATGGTATTGGCCTGGCGCTCGCGGTAAGTGCCAAACTGCTGTAAATATTTAAGCCGTTTATATGCCTGGTTAAAATCTTTAGAGGCAAATACAAACATCAGCTTGTTATAGGCACTCTGGTTATGATAGGCAAACACAATCATGGCCGCGTATTCCTTTTTAAGCTGGTCTAATTGCCCCTGCAAGGTGCGCACCGTGTTACTGTTTTCGTTAATCTGGCTGCTCAGTAAACGAATTTCGGAGTTTACGGTATTGATTTTTTCTTCGCGCAAGCTAATCTGCGCTTTCAAAATATTGAGCTGCTTGATACTAACATTTTTATTTCTGGAAGTTTCTTCCAGCTCGCGGTTCAGTTCTTCCAGTTCGCTGTTCAGCTTTTCGCGCCGACGTTTTAACTCAGAACTACTTTGCGCGTGTGCCTGTGCTAAACCCAGAACCAATAAAAAAAACAGTACAAGCTTTACCAATTTCATCAGACCAAAATTATTGATTTTAATTGGCAGGTGAAAATCTATCCGGAATAGAGAACGGATATTCGAGCGGCTGGTTAAACTCTGTACGGTTATATTGCAGTTCCGCCTGTATATTTTTATTCCTTACAGTAGACGTAATGTTGATTTGCGATGGCACTACGCGATTATCTGCCTGGATAAATTGGCTATTGCTTACCTGTAAAGACTGCCCGGCTGCAGCATTATTCAAACTGGTTTGTGTAACCTTATAATCCGGTCCAATTAGCAGGCTATAAATGATATTTTGCAAATTTCCGCTCAGCGTAGTATTTCCGTTAGCGCCGGTGGTTACTTTACTGTTGCTGTTTAATAATTCGGGTATCGGGTTGCCTACCAACAAAGACTCGACCGTTTGGTAGTTTACCTGCCGGCTGGCATAGTTGTAAATGTAACTGAAAGGCTTTTTCAAATAAACGCCTTGCAAACGGTTAATTACCATAATGCTATCCGGAGTAATTAATGCGCGGGCTACTTCAACACCTAAAATGGCCGTAATAGATACCCAGATTTTTTTGGTATGCTGTATGCGGATGTTCAGCGTTACATCATTGCTTTTGCCATCAATAGACAGCTTGGTTTTAGCCCTGCCCGAAAAGGTATTAAATACCACCTGTTTTTCTTTAACCGCCGCTATTTTGGCTAGTGCCGGGTTAACCGTAGTAGGCGCTACCGTAATTGTCGAATCAGCTTTGCGTACCACCAGCTGCTTTTTTGCTTTACAGCCAAACAATGCCGCCACGCTTAACACGATAAGCAGCTTATTCAATATATTTTTTCTCATTAATTTTTTTATCTAAAAAAGCCGATTTGGAACCGTATGCTTTTGCTTTTTGCCAGTTTTGTACTGCGCCCTCGGTATTGCCCAGGTAAAACAGGATATCGCCTAAATGTTCGGCTTGCGTTGCATTGTTTTTACTGTGCTGCATCGCCTTCTCAATCCACTGCTTGGCATCGCCATATTTCTTTTGCTTAAACAGTATCCAAGCATAAGTATCTTCGAAAGATGCGGTGTTGGGCTGCAGGTCTATACTATGTTTCGACATTTGGGCCGCCTTGTCGAGCTGCTCGTTACGTATAGACAGATAATAGGCGTAGTTGTTTAATGTGTAAGCGTTGTCCGGGTTAAAAGTTAACGACTTATCATAAGCCGCATCCGACTGGCTATTATCTTTTAACTCATGATAACAATCGCCAAGCGTAGCATAACTTTGTGCGGACAGGTCCTTATCGTCAGTTTGCAAGGCTACTGCATTTTTTAAATAACTTAACGCCTTTGTTGCACTCTTTTTTTGCAGGTAAGCCACCGCTACCAGATAGTTCATCCAGGCCTGGTTCGGAAAAAGCGACAAGGCATTTTCACCATCTTTAATGGCTTCGTCCCATGCATTATCGCCCAACTCCAGTCTTACCAGTTGCTCATGCACTATATAAATATCTCCGTTGAGCTGTACCGATTTCTTGTAAGCCTCTTTGGCCTCTTTAAACATATTGTTTTGGGCAAGCATATCCGCATAAACAGCCTGTGCCTTGGCATCGTTAGCGTGAACCTCGGCGGCTATACGGCTTAAGGCCAAAGCGCTGGCTTTTGCATTAGCATCCGGAAACTTGGGCAAGTATCCCATCACAATGCGTACCTTTTGGTCTACATCTAAATTGGGTGCGGCAAATGCCAACTGTAATTGCTTAAAACTGGCATCATTATCCTTTTTAACACGATAGGCATCGGCCAGGGCCAAATGCAACATACCATTTTCGGGACTGATGGCTTCACCGCGCTGCAAAACTTTTAGAGCTTTGTCTGCCTGGCTATTGGTGCTGTAGATTTCGCCCAGCATCAGGTAATACCTAATCTGGTCGGGATTATTGGTTAGCAAACGCTCAATTTCGGCAGCGGCTAAATCCAGTTTGCCTTGCCTGATGTATATTTTTTGCCGGCCGGCAGCCAAATCATCATTCAAGCCGGTTATCTGCTCCAGTTTGGTGTAAACCGCCAATGCCTCGTCATATCTTTTTTCGATGTAGAGGGCATTCGCTTTATCAAAATAAAAATCGGGCTTATCCGGGTTGATACGCAAGAGTTCGTCGAACACACGCTCCAGCTTTTTAATATCGTTGGTTTTCTCGTAGCTATCGGCCAGGGCTACCCAATACCATTGGTTGTTGGGTTTTAAGGCCACCGCACTTTCGAGCAGTTGCTGAGCTTCGGGCTGGTTGTTTTGCAGCTTTTTGAGGGTAGCCAACTGATACATGGCGGCATCATTATTAGCATCCATCTGCAAAACCCGCGCAAAAAGTTCGGAGGCACCTTTTTGGTCTTCGATAGTTTTTTTGCGCATGCCTTCAAAGTAAAGCTGCTGCATGGCAATACTATCCGACGAGGTTACCGGCCTGCGCCCCGGCTGTGCAACACTGCCGCGACTACCGCCTTGCGCAGCCGCCATCAATGGCGAAAGCAACAACACCCAACTCCAATACCTCACCTTTATCATTATTTTTAACCTATGCCTGTGTGCCCGTAACCACCCATACCGCGCGATGTTTCTGTAAGTACCTCTACCTGCTCCCACTCTACCCGCTCGTGTTTGGCTACCACCATCTGCGCTATCCTGTCGCCGGCGTTAATCTCAAAATCGGTATCCGAAAAATTAATCAGCAGCACTTTGATTTCGCCACGATAATCTGCATCAACCGTACCCGGCGAATTAACAATGCCGATACCATGCTTAAACGCTAAACCACTGCGCGGGCGTATCTGCGCTTCAAAACTTTCCGGCAACTCTATATGCAAACCGGTCGGAATCAATTTACGCTCCATCGGCTTTAAAACTACAGTTTCTTCCACATCGGCACGTAGATCCATACCGGCGGCATGCAGCGTTTCGTAAGCCGGTAAATTATTTTTTGAGTTGTTGATAATTCTGATAATCATTTATTTTCTGAGTATAGCCATGATTTGTTTGCGTTCGGCCAAAAAAGCGGCCCCGGCAAACAAGACCAGCAATAAATTACCGATAATTATATTACGGTGAAACACGCTGAATGATAAAAATACAATAATGACAGCACTTATAAGATAGGCCACGTTCTTTTTAACATTATAAGGGATTGGGTAATTTTTTTGCCCCCACAAATAGGAAAGCACCATCATGGTAGTGTATGCAGCGAGCGAGGCCCAGGCAGAAGCCATATAGCCAAATTTAGGAATAAACAGTACGTTTAATACGATGGTAACAATGGCACCAACCCCTGAAATATATAAACCGTATTTGGTTTGGTCAGACAGCTTGTACCAGATAGATAAATTCATGTAAATACCCAAACTCACATAGCCGAACAACAAAATGGGCACCACGTCTAAACCTGCCCAGTACGACTGCCCGATGAAATGTTTAAGCAATTGAATATTAGCTACAAGCGCTACAAAAATAATGGAAACTGCCACCACGAAATAGTTCATAATTTGCGCATAAGCACCTGTTGCGTTTTCTTTTTTCGCCCGGTTAAAAAAGAAAGGCTCGGCTCCAAGCCTGAATGCCTGCACAAACAGATTTAAGAAGATAGCAATTTTTGCACATGCATTATATATCGCCAGCTGAACGCTGCCGATATTTTCAGGGAGTATTTTTCCGATTAATATTTTATCTAAATTTTCATTAATGATAAATGAAAAATTAGCCACCAGCACAGGCCAACTATAACTAAGCATTTCTTTAAACATAGGCCCGTCAAAATCAGGCTTTAGCTTCAGCAGTTCGGGTAATAATAAAATTAGCGTAATCAGGCTGGCAATTACGTTTGATAAAAAAACATACCCTAACCACCCGGGCTTGAACCACGATTGCAACCATATTGTTCCCGCCAGCTTATGCTCAATGATATAAGGTAATACCATAATGAACAATAAATTTAAGCCAATGAAGACGAAAATATTAATCAGTTTTAAAAGTCCATATCTGCCAGGCCGGCCATCGGCCCTTAATTTTGCAAACGGTATTACACTCCAGGCATCAATAACCAGTATTGAAATAAAAAACAAGGTGTAGGTTTTGTAGTCTTTTAATGATGTTTGTGTATCAATTCGTAAGTATACGGCTATCGGATCTACAAAAGGTAGAGTACAAAATAAAAACAGAGCAGTAATCAAAAATATCGCTGCGAAAGAGTTGTTGTATACTTGCTGCTTATTATCGCTATGCTTGTTTAGATAACGAAAATACGTTGTCTCCATACCGAAGGCTAACAATGCGTTGAGCATAGATGCCCAACTAAACATATTACCAAAAACGGCGTAAGTTCGCGGTGTATAAGCTCGGGTATAAACCGAGGTTAAAAAAAAATTTAAAGTCCGGCCAGCTATAGTAGTTAAACCATATACTGCGGTTTGTCCGGCAAATTTTTTGGCAGTTGACAAATTAAATAAATGCTTGATTGATTTGACTAATGCAGGCTTTACTAACGGGAGAATACCAGTATAGATTAGGAGTCGGCATCAACTCCCTCCCGCCAAAAAGCGCTTACCTTTTTACTACCTCAAAGTTACGATAGTTTTTTAACTCGCCTTCCTGGCTTTCAACGGTAGTAACGCGCGCTCTTTCGGGGCCTTCGTGGCACCATTCTAAAAACATATCCAGCAAAGTAGCCTCAGCTTCTGCCTCAATAAACACACCTCCATCGGGCATATTTTTTACGCAGCCCTTCACGCCCAACTGGTCGGCAACGGCTTTGGTGCTGGCCCTGTAAAATACGCCTTGCACCTTACCCTGCACGGTAATATCTAAATGCTTAATCATAGCCGATAGAATTTTCGAATGCAATTATACGGCTTATACTATAATTAAAAGTAATTTTAAAGCAAACGCTTTACCGTTGTAGCATCCGTTATTTTTAAACCATCTAACCCTGTAATCAAGTTTAAGCCGGGTGCCTTACCAACTTCCAGGGTACCAATCTCGTCATCAATCCCTAAAAATTTAGCACCGTTAATGGTAGCCCACTCTAATAACGTAGCTGTGCTTAAAGCCGGGAAGCTCTGTTGTAAAACACGCATTTCGCTTAAAATACAAAGCTTATCGTTAGATGCCAGACTATCAGTACCTAAAGTAATATTAAAGCCTTCGTCTACAAACAAATCTATTTTAGGCAAACGCCCCTCTATATAAAGATTAGCCGTCGGGCAGAAACACCAGTTAATACGGCGGTCAAAGCGCTTAACAAAGTATATATCTTTTAAATTAGTACAGGTGTTATGCACCATCAAAATATTTTGCCGGCTGCTTAACAGCGGTAACACCGATTGTATTGAATTACGGGCCTGCGGTTTAAAGTAGCTGATATCAATGCCCAGGCTTTTGTATAAATCGTTAAATGCACCAAGTTTGTAGCGGTAAAATTTATTCTCGTCTTCGCATTCCTGGTTGTGAATGCTCAACAGGTTCTCGTTAGCGTCGCTATAGTTTTTAATGAGCCTGAATAAATCTTTTGATACCGAATAAGGCGCATGCGGCGTAATAGAAGTTGATAGCGGCTTAAACTGTTTCTGTAACTCTAAGGCACTTTCAAAAGCTTCTTCTGCACGTTCGGGCAAAAAGCTGAACAGCTCTACAAAGGTATGGTAGTATAACTTGCTTTGCTTTTTTACTTCGAGGCTGTTAATGCTGTTGGAAATATCGCCAACGGCCACTATACCGTTGTTGTACATTTGCTCATCGGCAGCAAAGGCAGCTTTCGTAATCACCTCTTCGCCTGCACCACGCAGTTGCTGTACCGATTTAATAAACTCTACTAAACCTGTTTGGCGGGGTGCTAAATTTTCGAGATGCGACAATTCGAGATGACAGTGCGTGTTTACAAACCCAGGGCATATAATACCACTAAGTTGCTCCACGTCTGCATCGGGAGGGGTATGAGTACTGACTGATACAATCTTACCGGAATCATCAACGGTAACTATTCCATTTTTTATTGGATCGGCACTAACAGGAAAAACGTAATCGGCTTTAAAACTTTTCATTTAAATGAAATTTATCATTCACCCTCACCCATCACTAAGCTTAAATGTAATGTTAGTAAAAAACATTACTACAATTAACTTTAAGTTGTTGTTTTTAATTTTACAATTCAAAAACCTGGCAGCAAAGGTAGCCGGATATTTTTTATTTACATTTGTATCGTGAATGCAAACAACAGTAAAATTGATATCCGTAGCCTGAGTTTAGATGCTCTTACTCAACAATTTGTTAGCCTTGGCGAAAAAAGCTTCAGGGCTAAACAAGTTTATGAGTGGCTTTGGAAAAAATCATGCTTTTCTTTTGAGGGCATGAGTAACATTTCGAAAGAACTCCGCAAAAAACTGGATGAGCATTTTACCATCAATCATGCGGTAATTAACACTTCGCAGTTTAGTGCGGATAAAACTATAAAAAATTCTTTTAAATTGTACGATACACATTTAATTGAAGGCGTTTTAATACCAACTCCCGAGCGCATGACGGCCTGTGTATCGTCTCAGGTAGGCTGCAGCCTCACCTGCAAGTTTTGCGCCACCGGTTATATGGACCGCAAGCGTAACCTCAACCCCGACGAAATTTATGACCAAGTGGTTCTATTGAGTCAGCAGGCGCAGCAAAACTACAACATCCCGCTTACCAACATTGTGTACATGGGTATGGGCGAACCATTGCTCAATTATAGCAATGTACTTAAATCCATTGAGCGGATTACAGCCGAGGATGGTTTGAATATGGCAGCCAAAAGAATTACAGTATCAACCGCCGGTATTGCCAAAATGATTAAAAAACTGGGCGACGACCAGGTAAAATTTAACCTGGCTTTATCCCTGCATGCCGCTAGCGATGAAAAGCGCAACCAGATTATGCCGATTAACGAGCAAAACTCGCTTAAAGCATTGGCGGACGCTTTAAAATACTATTATAACAAAACCAAAAACCCGGTTACTTACGAGTATATAGTGTTTCATAACTTTAATGACGAGCTGCAGGATGCTATGGAGCTGGCCAGATTTTGCAAGCATCTGCCTTGTAAGGTTAACATCATTGAGTACAACCCTATCTCGTTTGCTGACTTTTTGAATGCCGGCGAAGATAAGATTGACGCTTTTGCTTCTTATTTACGCAAACAAGGCATTATTACCAACGTGCGCCGTAGCCGCGGTAAAGATATTGATGCCGCCTGTGGGCAATTGGCTGTTAAAGATAAAGCGGTAACAGTTTAATCGCGCTTGTGATAATCCTTTTGGATTATTTATCTCAATTTCACTCGGATTTTGGCAGAAGTACTTTAATAAAGTAACTTCCGTGCATGAACCTGCACAATACTTATCTCGGCAATTTTATCAATTTATTGTTTCCGCGGCTTTGCCAGGCATGCAATATTAGCTTGCTAGGTTCTGAGCAGTTGCTGTGCACCCACTGTCTTTTTAATTTACCGTACACCGATTTTCATTTGCATCCTGATAATGCTGTGGCCCGGCAGTTTTGGGGTAAAGTAGAATTACAGGGTGTATATGCGCTGCTGTATTTTGAAAAAGGCGGGCATGTGCAGCACCTGATGCATCAGCTTAAGTACAAAAATATGCCGGCAGTTGGCAATAAGCTTGGTGCTATTGCCGGTGAGCAACTCTTGCAAACTACAACCTTTTCAGGTGTTGATGCTATTATTCCGGTACCGCTGCACAAAAGCCGGATGCGTGAGCGAGGCTATAACCAAAGTACGCATTTTGCACTAGGCCTGGCTCAAAAACTGAATGCACCGGTAGTGGAGCATCAG
>CAXYKR010000199.1:0-57840 GCA_964277815.1 uncultured Mucilaginibacter sp.
TAGCTGGTTTGCATACTATTGCCGGGCAGCTGTGTTATTTTATTACGATAAGTGGCAATGTTAAAGCCTAAATCCCATTTAAAATTAGCGTTGTTAATGATGCGCCCATTTACTGATAATTCTACACCGCTGGTTTGCATACCACCGTTGTTGGTAATTGCATATACTAAACCACCGGCGCTGCGTGCAGGCTCCTGGGTGAGCATTTTGGTGGTAGTATTTTTAAAATAGTCGGCAGTAATACTTAAACGTTCTTGTAAAAACGAGGCATCAAAACCAAAATCAAGCTTTTTGTTAACTTCCCATTGTAATTGAGGGTTACCATAGTTGGCACGTACCAAGCCTTGCAGGCCTAACAGATTTTGAGACACATAATATTGGCGGGCAGCATAGTTGCCAATGTCATCATTACCTACCCAGCCGTAGCTTGCTCTTAGTTTTAATAATTCGAAGAAGTTAAGGTCAGACATAAACTTTTCTGATGATACAATCCAAGCAGCAGATACCGATGGCAATAAGGCCATTTTTACCCCACCTAAAGAAACACCGTCCGAAGCCTGGTTGCCAAAACGCGAAGAGGCATCAAGTGCTACATTTAAACCGATGATATACTTATTGTATAGCTGGTAGTTTGCGTTTAGGTAATTATTGAACCAACGATACTTACCAATATCACCACCGGTACGGCGTAAAGCCGGGTCGCCGGTACCTACCGATATCAGCTGGTCGATTGCAGAATTATAGCCAAAATTGAAGTTATCGTTGGTGTTGTATTGTGCAAACCTTGTACCCAGGTTTACATTAAGCGCGTGTATACGGTTAAATATACGGTTGTAGTTTACCCGGGTATCATTGTACAAATTAAACAGGCGCTGTACACGGCTGCCTAAACGGCTGTCAATTATAGCAGTAGCCGTAGTATCGTTAGCTACGCCTACTCTTGGTATAAAATAGCTTTCGCGCACCTTATCAGCCGTTACACCAATAAGTGTTTGTGCCGAAAAGTACCTTGAGAACTGGTACTTAAAATTGAAGTTACCAAAGAAACGATAGTTTCGGTTCATTTCCTGGGCATTCAGTATCAGCGATTCAGGATTGCTGAAACCAAAGATATCCACATCAGCCAAGTTAGGTGACTCAACACCCTGGCTATTTACCTGGCGAACTCTCAGCAATGGAGATTTAATCAGGCTGTTATAAATAGGATTGGTTTTAGGAGTTAAGCCTTGGTCGCGCAGCTTTTGCTCGTTGTAATTAAACGAGAGGTTGGCGGTTACCGTAAATTTAGGGCTGATTTTCAAATCGGCGTTAAACCGGGTGTTGAACCGTGCAACATCTGTTAAACGGGTAATGCCTTTATTATCGCCATAACCAAGCGAAAGTACGTACCGCGCAATATCATCACCACCAGATACCCTTAAGTTATAGTTTTGATTGAAGCCGTTTTTGAAAGCCTGCTTTTGCCAATCAGTATCGTTATGGTAAGTATTATAATCGGTATTAGCCGGGTTATCGTTAAAATAAGGCAATGCGGCAATCTGGCTGGAGTTTAAACCGCTGGTACGCATTACGTCTGACAGATAGGTGCGGTAATCTCCGGCACGCATTAAGGGTAAAAGCGAACCCGAATTGATGTAGTTATAACCACTGTAAATACCTAAATCTATCTTGGTAGCCAGGTCGGGGTTACTGTTGGTGGTAAGCAAAATTACACCATTACCACCTTTGGTACCATAAGCAGCGGCGGCAGCATCTTTAAGGATGGTGATATTCTGTACGTCGTGTAAATCAATATTGCTATATGGATTGTGCACATGACCACCGATGATAGAATTACCAAAGTTGTTGGTATCGTAAATCATACCATCAACCACTAACAGTGGCGCGTTGGTACCGTTTAAAGAGTTAAATCCTCTTAAAAATAAGCTGGCACCGCTATTAGGTGTTCCAGAGCGGCGGATTACGTTTAAACCGGCCACTTTACCTTGCAAATAGGTATCAGGTAACTCCAGGCTGGTTGGCTCCCAAGCACCCAAAGTATTTACGCTGTTTACCGCAGTTGATGTTTGATTTAACGGCGTTGGTTTAAATGGTGTATTGGCCACATCGTACACCGAGTTGTAATTATCCTCAAACAGTAATACATCCGGTATTTTAGTCCTGCCTTTTAAAGCGATTTCTTTAGGTTGATAGCCTTGTCCGCCAACAATTAAAAGCACATCGTAATTAGGAACGCTTATGGTGAACGCACCTTTCTCGTCGGTAATGGCAGCGCTGTATTGCGGAATGCTGACGTTGACACCCGATACCGGTTTGCCGGTAGCAGCATCTTTAATCACACCGCTTATTTTTTTACCGTTAGCCCGGTTAAGTGAGTCGGTTTTGTAACGGGCAATACTATCGGCCATTTGTCTGGCCGTTAGGGTATCCGTTTCCTGCGCCTTGGCTTTGATACCACACAACAGGCAAAAAAACAAGATTAACCCAATTGATTTAGTAAAAATTTGCATAGTAAGGTTGTCTGGTTGTTATAGTATGGGTATCAGTTTTACGTAATCCAGCGTAAGCGCATTTAAGTTGGTAGTGGTATTATTAGCTCCCTGCAAATACATATTTACCGAACCATATTTGGCCACCGTTAAAGTACCGCCTGTTGAGTTTATATTAGCATTACTACCCGTTGCACCGGTTAATGTTACTTCGTTATAATTTACGGGCAAAGTTGCTGAGCTGGTAGTTGTGTACGGGAAAGTAACTACGAATGGCAAGCTAACTGTACCGGCGTTAACAATTGGCGTTATAGGCCCAAACGCAAGCCTTTGCTGCACGGTTGGCCGTGGGTCTGAGTAGGCAATATCATTAATAGCACGCCAAACTACACGGTACTGGCAGGTGTTCAGGTTACTTAATTTGTAAGCTACAAAGTAAGATGCCGGTAAATTTGCACCCGATACCAGCAAATCTGCAAATGGCACACCGGCATTATCTACCTTGGTACGGAAAGCGATATTACCCCGTGTATCTGTACGCTGGAAGAACGATGGTTTTTCGCCCTGAATTGTAATAGTCGGAATTTTATCGGCTAAAGCAAAGTTTACGCTGTTCATCACGTAAACAATACCGTTACTGGCCTGGTAGGTCTGTACAATAGCGCTTTTGTTAATAGGCACTTTTACGCCGTTAACCGAGGTTAAGAACGCCGGTAAATCAGCCGGCTGCACTACTCCTCTTACGGCTACATCCTTAAGCACATTAAATGCCGCCAGGATGTTCATGGTGGTATCGGTAGAGTTAGTCACTGTAGTAAAAAAGCGGCTCACTTTGTTACGCTCGGTGTTGTAGGCATCATCCGTTAATACAATATAGGTGTACAAGCTATCTTCGTGAGCCAGGTTAGCTACCCGGTTAAAATATTTGTTTTGCGACACCACACCCGTACCGGCTACCAGTATAGGTTTACCCGTTGCCGGGTCAATACTTGCTACTGTAGCTTTTGAGGTATCTACGTAAGTAGTATCCTGACGTTGCAGATAAGCCTTTTGCAGTGCGCCTACCGTAGTCAGGCTTTTTACAAAATCCCAGATGGTTAATTTAGGTGTAAGTGCCTTATTGATAACGTGCAAAACACCATTAGCCACATATTGGTTAGCCGTTGTAATGCTGGCATCTTCAACTGTTGTAGGGGTAAATGTTACGTTTTTGCCGTTAAGGGTGCGTATCCTCGCCGGTGTATTAATGGAAGTGGTTAAGTATGTTTGGTTTGCAATATGGTTAGCTACAAATAAACGCAGTTTAGCGGTGTCGGCAACAATAGTAGCATCAATACCTTGCAGCGCCTGGTTATCGGGTGCCCAAACGGTGTAGGTTTTAGAAGCTGCTAAAATTTTATCGTATCCTATCTTGGTTAAGTAACCGGCAAAAGTGCTAAGGTTGCTATTTTGCTGTATTTGCTGCATCAGGTTTTTATCCAATTGCTGGTCGGCTATGGCAGTACGGTCATCCCATTGCTTTTTGCAGGCCGATAATGCTACGGTGAAAAGCAGCAACACCAACAAGGGTCTTTTAATATTCATTATAGAGCAATCAGTTTAAGTTTATAATTATGTTAGTGTTGCTTAGTATACCAGCGAACCGTCTTTAGCAAACTTTGGAAATATCTGGCTGGCCATATCAATAGGCCTGAATTCAATCAGATCCAGTCTCAACTCATGGTTGGCACTGCTTGGTGCGGTAGCTATAAAGCGTATGGTATGCCTGTCAGTAGTTGGTATATTAATTACCCCTAATAACCTGCCCACATGCCCGTTGTTAGGGCCACCGGTAGCTGTTTGTGCTGTATAACGTTTAAAGCCTCGAGCCTCAAGCTGCGCATCAGTTTCGGTATCATTTACACTGTTATTTTGGTTAAAAGTATTTGAGAAAACAGCCTGCCCATCGAATGTCACACCGACGGTACCACCATTAGTCTGCTTATAATCTACCCAAACTTTGTATCGGCCTTTGACTAATAGTGGAGTTCTAAACTCGACGAAGGCCACCCCTGCAGATACCCTGAACCTCACACCACATTGTAAGTAATCATTACCAAAGTATTGCGTATTGTCTGACAGTGCCGGTGTTATGTAATTGATGGTTTGGCCGGCAGAGTTATTAGTTACCGGAAAATCAACATCAATGAGCTGGTCGGGAGTAAAACCTACGTTTTTACCAGGTACACGGTACAGGCCGGGCGTACGTCTGATTTCGGGCTGATCGGCTACGTCGAAATAAACCGGTGTTGGCTTGCGTACCTTGATGGCATAATTAGCTTTTACCGAATGCAAAACACCATTGGAGGCTGAATTATCGCTCATCGTACGGTCAAGCGCTACACCAGGCTCCAGCACGCCATTAAAGGTGATATTATTCAGCAAAACATCCGTTCCATTTAACTCACTGGTAGTTACCTCTAAAGGCGCTAAAGTGGTATGCGATGAAGAAGCTACAATATCAGACAGATAAGATAACTCCGGAAAAACGCGATAGGCAACGTAAAGATATAAGCTATCTTGCGGGTTTTTAGGATTACCGGTAGTAGAATATCTTCTTTTTAACGCATCAAAATTTGCAAAACCTGCGGCATTAAATACGGCATTGGTTTGCGCAATGAGTGTTAAATACTTACGGCTTGTATTGGCTTGGGCTGATGCTGCTACATTGAGCGAATCATAGAAACCAGTTGCTTTTAATGCCTCGGTAAATATAGAGTACTTGGAATCCTGCTCTACCATCTGCGCCAGTGTTAAAGGCGCAGGGGTCAATACGTTATCAATTACATGGATTATTCCGTTACCTACACGGGTATTACTTTTTACCAGGTTTGCCTGTTTGTTAATCACAATATTGGTTACGCCATTGCTGTTGGCGGCGCCGGTAATTAAAAACTGCCCGTTGGTGGTAGGCGAGCGCATCTTGCCGTCGGTAAACAGCTGCGAGCTAATGGTATCAGCTATCAGGCTGATGCTTACAATTTTTTTGGCAGTAGCCTCGTCAATAGCATCAACACTGGCTTTGTTATTAGCCTTTAAATAGGCGTTTACACCGGCATTGTTGGCCGCAAAAAGAGTGTATGCCCCGTATGTGTTTAAAAAGCTGGCATAGCCTGCCTTATCTACAATTTGCTTAAACAGCGAAAACTGGTCGGCATTTTGGTCAAGGTAACTATAGATATTGACAGTGTTAGTGGTTGAGTAGTTGATGTTTTGCCTGCGGCAGCTACTCATGGTTACTACTAAAACGCCCAAGGCTATCACCATAGCCGGCATAATCCTATTCATTATATTTTTCATCGCTTTCACCATTAAGATTTTTACTATTTATAGAATGGATTTTGTATGAGGTTAGGATCGGTTTGTATTTCGTACTGATAGATTGGGAAGTACAAACTATTAGGGTCTTTAAGCTTATTTAACGCTGACTGCTGCACGGCCGATGGCACAACACGTATAGCTGCAGAGTTTAAAATATCCAGCCGGGCAAAATTATTACGCTTTGCATTACGCAGTAAATCATACCAGCGTTTACCTTCATAAGCCAGCTCGCGAGCACGCTCAGCCAGTACGTAATCGGTTAACCCGCTAACGTTTTCGGCACCCGGAGTTTGAGCAGAGGCCGGCAAAGCATTAGCCCGGGTACGAATAGTGTTAATAATATTTAATGTTTCGGTACCACGGCCAGAGTTAGCGCAGGCTTCGGCTTTCATTAATAAAACATCTGCATAACGGTAAACAATCCAGTGCGCGTAAGAAACATCCGGAGAGCGCACAGTGGTGCTGTTAATACCGATATACTTATATATCGTTTGGTCGCTGGTTCTTACAGCTGCATCAATACCTCTGATGTCTTTGTTATTATCGTCAAGCGGGTCAACGGTAAAAAACTCATCTATCACGATAGGGTTAGCCATGTACCTTTTGTTAACCACACCAAACATGGGATAGAAAGTGTTGAGTAACTGGGGGTCGTATTGTAACTCAAAAATGCCCTCATTAGAGTTACCGGTAACAAATAAGGCATTGAACCAGGCATTGGCATTAGTACCGGCAACCAACCCGAACCGTCCCGAATTGATAATTTTATCACAGGCAGCTATACAGTCAGCATAATTGTCCATCCATAAGTACACATCAGCCTGTAAAGCATTTACCGTAAATTTAGTGATGCGGCCTTTGTTTGAAGCATTATCGCTGTAGCTTGCGGTGGCATAACTTTCGGCCAGTTTTAAATCGGCAACAATTTGCTTCAATAAATCGGCCTGCGGTGTTTTGGCTAACTGCACCAATTCATTGTCTGACGAAGTAGATTTTAATTTAAGCGGCGCATCACCAAAGCTGCGTACCAGATAAAAATACATCAATGAACGCAAGGTTAGCGCCTCGGCTAAATAAGCGTTTAACTGCTCCTGTGTTAGGGTATTGTCTACATCCTTTACCCCCGGCCCAAAGTCAAGCACGGTATTACATAGATTGATTACTCTATAGAAATTGCGCCAATCTGTTACACCATTAGATGCAAGTATGTTAGCGTTTACCACGTTCACCTCGTCAGGCGTTGCTCCAATACCCGGCATAACCATGTCTCCCCGTATCTCACCCCAAATAAAGAAAGACTCGGCAGGCGCCGGCCTGGCATTTGCACCGGTTCCGAACGGAATCAGCACTGCGTTATAACAGCCTATTACAGCCGCCTGCAGTTGCTCTTTGGTTTTCCAGAATTTATCACGTGTTACACCATCCTGAGGGCTCAATTCCAGATACTTTTTACAAGATGTAACCGAGAGGGTTAAAACAGTAAATAGTATGGTTTTTAAAAGTCTATGTTTAAACATAACAATATGTTTTAGTATTAAAATGATGCGGTTAAACCTAAAGTAACTTGCTTAAGCGGCGGCGTAGTGGATATATCTTCAGCTTTCTGAAAGATTCCCTCACCTCTTGTTGCCACCTCCGGGTCCTGACCGGTATATCTTGTTAAGGTGAGTAAGTTTTCGGCAGTTACATACAAACTCAGGTTTTTAGTTTTTAACCGGCGCGCCAATGCTTTATCAAAAGTGTAACGGGCAGTAATGGAGCGGAAACGTAAAAAAGTACCGCTTTCCACGTATCGGTCAGAAGCTAACCAGTTGTAACCCGTTCTGTACAATGCACGTGGTATATCGGTTTCGTCGCCCGGAGCGCGCCATCTTCTTAATACGGCAGTACTTTGATTGTTAAAACTGTACATTGAAGTGGTATTCATTTTAGTAGTGTTGATAATCTGCCCACCTGTACGGAAGTTGAAATAAGCCTGAATTTTGAAGTTACCTTTGATGGTAAACGTTGGACCAAAGCCGCCTACAAACTTGGGATTACCGTTACCTAAGTAAACCACATCCTGGTAGTTGATATTACCATCATGATTGATATCCTCGTAAATGGCATCACCCGGCTGGAAAAGATAATCGGTAGACGGATAGTTGAAACGCATTTGTACCGGCGTACCATTAGGGCTTAAAATTTTATTGCCATTGGCATCGCGCGCTATAGTAGCATCGGCATCTTTATAAACGCCCTTAAACTTGTATCCATAAAATGAGCCTAACGGGTTGTTGATTTGCAGTAACGAAAGGTATTGACCGTTAAGGGTAACGTTTCCTGCTGATGTAGGATAATAAGGCGAAACAGAACGCAGTGCATTATAATTGCTCGAAATGTTGAAGTTGAAGTCAAAAATAAAATCCTTTGACTTATAAGGTGTACTAAACACGCTGAACTCGAAACCCTGGTTATCTAAAGTACCTACGTTTAACAGCACCGAGCTGTAACCATTGAATGACGAAATGGCCAGGTTAGGCGTTAACAAATCTTTAGTACGGTTACGGTAAATACCAAAATCAATATTTAAACGGTTGTTAAACATGATGATGTTTACACCGGCATCCACACCCTGCAGCGTTTCCCATTTCAGGTTATCTAATTGTATATTGTTAGAATACAAACCCGATAAGCCCAGATAATTGCTGGTGGTAGGAGTATAAGTATTATAGAAAATATAGGGGTAACCGGCAGTGTTTGAACCCGGTGCAGCACCGCTTACGCCATAACCACCACGTAAACTTAATTCATCAAGCCATTTAGAAGTTTTTTTCATAAACGGTTCGCCCGAGATACGCCAGCGACCTGATACTGACGGAAACAAGCCGTAACGATTGTTACTACCAAAAATGGAATTACCGTCGCCACGTAAAGCCACGTTCAGGATATAACGGTCCAAATATTTGTACTGACCGTTAATTAAACCTGCTAAACCACGCACCTGGTCCATTGGCGAGGTAATACTACCAATATTAACACGACCGGCAACAGAGGCATCCTGTAATACATCAGATGCTGTATTAGCAATGGTTTGACCTTGAGTGAATGATTTCACATCGCTGGTTTGTAATGACAATAAGCCGGTAAAAGAGTGCTTTTCATTGATACGCGGTGTATACACAAAATTGGTTTTACTGGTAACCGCGTAAGTATCAAAATCTACATTGTATGCACGGTTAACGGTACTTTCGGTGAAAGGTCTACCGGTAGCAATTTGTGGTAAAAAGCGTGCTTGCCGACTGTTGTTAATATCAAACTGCACATCGGTGGTAGCGCTCAGCACGCTTGGGATGATATTATACTGTATATAAAAGTGCGGGATAATACGGTCGCTCACCAAGTTATTTTTTGCAGCATTAGCCATAGCTACCGGATTATAAACCTGCCCTCCTAATGTGTACTGACCTTGTATGTTTGATGCCGGCGAGAAATAATTGGGAGTTAGTACACCATACTCATTATACTCGTAAATACTGGTATTTGGCGCCCTCAGAGCTGCAACAGTACGAACGTTATCTGTACCACTACCATTTAATTTCAACTCCGAAAAATTGTAATCGGTGTTACTATGCGCATAGGATACAAACGTGGTAAAGCGAATTTTATCAGACACAATATAATCGAGGTTTAAGCGCGTATTTAAACGGTTTAAACCGGTACCGATAGTAGTACCTACTTGCGAGTTGTAACCTACCGAAGCAAAATAGCGGGCCTTGTCGCCACCACCTGATATGGACAAGTTGTTATCAACGATGTTACCGGTACGCGAAATGGCTTTTACCCAATCGGTATTCTGGCTATAGTTTTTGTAGTAATAGTAGTTTAACGGGTCGTATTCAAACTCTTTGGTGGTAAATGTATTTAAAGGCGCTCCGTTTACGTTCATCACCATTTCCGGAATTAGGGTTGAATATTGGTCTCCTGATAAAAGCGGGATACCGGTTGGCTGCTCGGTAACTGTACCTTTAAAAGTATACGAAATGGTTGGTGCCCCTCTTGCGCCACGTTTAGTGTTGATAATTAACACCCCGTTGGCTGCACGCGCACCCCATACCGCTGTAGCTGCTGCATCTTTAAGAATAGATATGTCGCGGATGTCGGATGGTGCAATGCTTAATAAATCTGCATATTGGGTATTATCGGCTGTAGCAAAGTTAAAACCAGCCGGAACGGTAGTTTCAAAAGGGACACCGTCGACTACAATTAAAGGATTAGTGGCACCATTAATTGAACTGGTACCCCTGATTTTAATAGACATCCCCGCACCAGGGTCACCCGAGTTAGAGATAATGTCCACCCCTGGTAAACGACCTTGAATCGCTTGGTCAATTGTGGTAGCCTGCAACTCTTCCACATCCTTAGCGTTTAAGGTTACTGTGGAGGTTGTCTGGTCGCGTTTATCAATAAATAAACCGCTACCGTTATTTACCTGCTGCCGACCGGTAACAGTTACTGCAGTAAGTTCGTTACGGTTAGATTCTAAAGTGGTATTAAATACGCGGCGGGTGCCGATGTCGAGCGTTTTGGGTTTATAGCCAATAATGGAGATAACTATCTTATTGTTAACATCGCTAACCTTGATGGCAAAATTACCATCAATATCGGTAGCGGCACCGGTAATGGTTCGCTTGTCTTTATCTTGCTCCACAACGGTGGCCCCGATTACAGGGAGCTTATCTTTAGAATCAATGACACGCCCTTTGATCAGGATTTTTTCGCCCGTTTGTGCCTGTACGTTGATTGCCCAGCAGGACAGTACAAGTACAACTGTGTAAGTAATTAGGTTAAAAGTTCTTCTCATGTTAAGCCCTAATCTTTAAAAATTGTATCTTAAGTAGTTATCAATTTGGTGAAACAGCGCCCTGGTACCTAAGTAATTGCTGTTTGCGGCGATGGTGGTGGCCGAACGTCCCAAGTAATCGCGCACGGTAATGCTGCCCGGCTGGTTGGTGATAGACAGGTTAACGTCATCGCCGTTGGCGTTTTTCAGTAAAGTTGGGAATGAGCTGCCATTAGGACTCTTTTTGCCGTCGGTAGCGATGGCAATACCGTTTAAGATGTGTGCCAGAATAAAGCGGGCAACTTTGGCTTTATCATCTATAGAAGACGGGTTGTAAGTGGGCGCGCCAGTGCTTACTGTACCCGGTAAAATACCATCTTTAACAGCCTGTTGTATTGCCGCTTTTGTAGGAATGAAAATGGTATAATTGGCGCCTAACTGTAAACCGATAATTTCAAGGTTGGTAGGGTTGTAAACCGTAGAGTTAATAAGGTATTGGTAAAAATCATAATACGGTGATGTGGTAGTAGTAGCGTTTTTACCAATCTGCGAAGCCAGCGTGCCTACCGGGTAATCTAAGGCTCCACTGCCTAAAAAGTAAACTTTACCATTGCTATAATTACGGGAGCCAGTTACGCTAATTACCTGGTTTTTTTCGACGTTGCCGCCGGCAAAAACAGTATTGTTATTATACCGCACGTACTCTCCGCCGTACGACTCTACAATACCTTGTCCGGTTAAGCTGTTAAGCTCATTGTCAGGCGTTTGCACTACATGCAGGTTTACAATGCGTTGCAGCAGGTCGCGTGGGTTAGCACCTGAGCTGGTTGAACCATTTACAGTAAGTGTAAATTGTGCAGTGTTGGTATTATAATCAAAGCCTAACGCCCTGAAAGTAGCATCAGGCACCATAAATACGGTAAATTTCAGGTTGGGGTTGGCCACTACGGTTTTAAGGTTCAAATCCAGTATGCGGGTCATGATAGAATAGGCAGGGTCGAGATAAGCGCGGGCATAAACCGTACTGAACACGTTAGCGGCCTGTACCTGGTTGGTACCGTAAAACACACCGTTACTACAAAACTTTTTGTCGACCACATTGCTATTTACGTTGAACCGAGCAGGCTCACCCAAGGTATTTGATGCCGAAGAAAACTTAGTAGGCCACACCGTTGAAGGGAACATATGGGCATTTAAAAAATCGGCAACAATGTTATTAGGCAACTTATCAACAGAGCCATAAAACTCCAAAAGCACATTGTTAAGATATTGCGTTAATGCAGTATTAGTAGGCGCAAACAAGGAATAGCCATCAGACTGTCCGTCGTTATCTTCTACTTTTCTGAAATTTTCGTTACCTAAGGCATAAACTAACAAGCTGGAATACTGCTTAATGTAAACCTTATTGTTTTTACCGGTAATGATACTGTACCGGCTGGTGGCATCATTATTTTGCAGATAAGTAACCATGAATTTTTCGAACAGGTCTCTAAACTGGCTGTACTGACTATTACTGGCCAATTGCTGCTCAATATTAGGCAAGGGCAGCACTACGCGGTCAATCTCGTGTATAACGCCATTCTCGGCAACAATATCTTTGTTTACAACAGAGGCATCAACCACGTTAAAGCCGCTGTAAGTGCTCGACGGAAAGAAAAAGTTATAATCGGTAGCCGACAAACTTTTGGTCGACATGTAAGGAGCAAAAAAATAAGGGATGTACTTATTGTTATTGTCGCCGAATATAAAACTGGTGCCGTTGTTAGAGGCGTTACGGTTTGATGATAATAATACGGTAGATGCCCCATCGGGCCCATTACCAGTGTAAAAACCATCATAATAAGCCGTGCGGCGTTTGTAGGCGTTATTGGTTACCCACCCTTGAGGAGACTGATAGTCGGCCAGGTGGTTGGTTTGAAACGCGTTAAACACCAGGCAATAAGTAACAATCTTTCGTGCTGTTACCGAATCCAGGTTAGCCAGACTGACATTATTTTCAGAAAAATACTTTTGAAACGCAGCATCGTTAGGCGCAAAAAAGGTCCAGTAACCTGCTGCACTCAGGGTACTTTTGTAACCAGATTTATCAATGACCGCTAACAGGCTGGTGAAATTCCCCTTTGATTGCAGCACCTGGTAAATAGGCGGTTGCAGATTATCAGGGCGACCATAATATTCATCAAAAGCCTGCTTACGACAGCCGCTTAGGAAAATTACGGCACAAAAAAGTACACATAAATTTTTTAGTAATTTATACATCATAAGAAATCTGATACGTGATATCAAAAAAAAGAAATTCGAAAACGGTGGAGTTACCGCTTTTTATAACTGTTTAATTACTAAGCCCAATTGCCGGCTTGTTATATCCTAATGCAGGTAATAAAACAGCGAAAGAATCGTTAAGTAAAAGTTGTTCCATATGTCGGTTTTAATAATTGGTTTGACTGATAGCAGGTGTACGATATTAGCAGAGAGCTATATCTTATTATCAGAACCTAAAATTATCTACTTGCCTATGTTAAACCATCCTGCACTGTCCTACACTTATTAACTTTTTAAATACTTATTTACTAAAAGCTTTAAGCATTAGTAATATTTCAAAATAAGTGCACCCGCTTTAAAATAAATACAATATCAAAAATTCTAATATTACATATTTTGTAACTTACCTGTGACTATCCGGCTCATCTCTTTCTAATTTTACTCTAATTCGCCTAAAAATTAATATGTAAATGTTGAAGTAATTAATACACAAGCAGTATTTTGCAAACATTCAGCAACATTTTAATTCAATGGAGTATATGGCTGTGCTGATAATAAACGCTACTTTGCAATATCATGAGCAATCTGGTTTTGTGCCTCACTTGGTTAGCATCATGCATTCATTAATTCAAGCCGAAGTCAATCCGTAAAAGAATCTTTTACATTAATTAAAGACGTCGCACTCATAAAATATTACTTTTGGCACTAACCCAAGGCTCACTTGCGTTTACCTTGCGAATCCTGATTAATACTCCCGTTCAACCAATTTTGGGATAACATCCTTTTTATTTTGACTACCTGTTTTATGCGCCGGATTAAAGCAATAATCTTTTTACTATTCCTGATATTAAACTTTGGATGTGCCTTTAGTGCGTTTAGTCAAACAAAGCCCACATTATGGCATGGTATGGAGCGTACCATACGTTACAGGCCCGACGGCACCGACTTTGTGATTAACAATGGCACGCGCCGCTTTAACCGGGCTATTTACGGCACTAACACGGCCTGCCGGATTGAGGCCGGTGATTTACCCGAATTTGCACTTTACCTGCCCGGCATGGGCGGCAATTTAAAACTGGGACTAATTAAAGGCAAAACCAGTAAATGGCTGATCAACGCACAACACATCGAAGCCCGGTACCGCCCGGGCAGCATGCTTTATATGATACGCGACTCTTTATTAGGCGCAGCAACCTTAAAATTGCAATTACTTGCCTCCGCCGGCAGCGAGCATTTACTGTTAAAAGCCGACTTAACCGGAGTTGATACCGGCTTAAAACTGATGTGGGTATATGGCGGCGCTACCGGAAAAAAATTCTCGCGCGATGGCGACATCGGCGCTGATCCCGAATCTTCTTTTTATTTAAAACCTGAGTATTGCGAAAATAACGTTTACCAAATATCAGGAAACACCTTCCGGCTTGATTTTAAAGGTAAGGCGACTACCGAAGCCACGCGGTACGAAAATGACCAAAGTCCTGCCAAGCAAAATCAGACAGTCGTTTCAAAAAATACCATCTCAGGTATATTTCCTAACTCAATCATCAAACAGGCAGATGCTGCTCAGCAAAGCTCACCACTGGCGTTACTTAATTCATCAGCAGTAAACCAGCCAGTGGTTTGCGGAGTTGTTACTCAATTTCAACAACCTTCGTATTGGATGATTGGCCCTGGCCTAGTCGAAAGTACCTATCCGCAGATTGCCGGCTTGATGCAGCAAGCTGAAAGCGCCCGTATAAAATTAACTTCACGCGTGCAGCTGAAAACGCCTGACCCTTACATCAATACCTTGGGAGGAGCGCTGGCAATAGCAGCCGATGCTATCTGGGAAAACCCGTCTTATCTGCATGGGGCGGTGGCCTGGCGTATGCGGCTGCCTGCTTGGCGTGGTGCTTATGCCGCCGATGTTTTGGGCTGGCACGACCGCGCTCTGCAACACTTTAGTAGTTATGCACAATCGCAAATATTAACGCCCGAGAAGGGGCCTATTGTTGCCGATACGGCTTTGCATTTGGCCCGGCAGCAGGAGAAACTGGGTAACTCCATGTTCAGTAGCGGCTACATCAGCCGTAACCCTGGAGGAGATATCCGCCCCCATCATTACGACATGAACCTGGTGTTTATTGACCAGTTGCTCAACCATTTTTACTGGACAGGCGATCAGGAGCAGGTGAAAAAATTTTGGCCAACCATCAAAAGGCATTTGGATTGGGAAAAGCGCAACTTTGATCGCGACGGAGATGGCCTTTACGATGCTTATTGTTGTATCTGGGCCAGTGATGCCCTGCAATACAGCGGTGGCGGCGTAACACATTCATCAGCCTATAACTACCGGGCTAACCAGGTAGCCGCACGGTTGGCCCGCATTGCCGGCGATGACCCGGCTCCGTACGCGCAGGAAGCCCAACACATAAAAAATGCCGTTACCCAAACTTTGTGGATGCCTAGTGCGGGAACTTATGCTGAGTTTCAAGACCTTTTAGGGAACCGCCTTCTACATACCTCGCCCGGCTTATGGACTATCTATCATGCTATAGACGAAGGCCTGCCCAATGCCATGCAAGCCTATCAAAGCCTGCGTTATGTAGATACCCAAATACCGCATATTCCTGTTATGGCCAAAGGCTTAACCGGCAACTATTATCTACCGGCTACCACCAACTGGCTGCCCTATACCTGGTCATTAAACAACGTAGCCATGGCCGAAACCATGAATACCGCCTTGGCTTACTGGCAAGGTGGCCGCCCTACCGATGCGTTTACCCTTTGGAAAAGTGCTTTGATAGAAAGCATGTATCTGGGGGCCAGCCCGGGTAATTTTCAACAGCTATCTTTTTACGATGCCCAACGCGGCGAATTATATCGCGATTTTGCAGACCCTATCGGTGTTACGGCACGTACCGTGGTAGAAGGTTTGTTTGGCATCAAGCCTGATATGCTCAACCACCAACTTACCGTCAAGCCAGGCTTCCCGGCAGAATGGAACTACGCATCGTTGAATACATCCGATATCAAAATTGATTTTTCGCGCAAAGGATTAACAGATAATTACACCATTGCATCGGCCTTACCCAAACCGGCTGCTTTAAATTTAGAGTTGAATGCCCGTTCGGTAAATATCAAACAGGTGTTGGTGAACGGTCAACCGGTTAAATGGAGTGGCATTATATCTGCAGTCGGTCAACCGGTAATTCGCATTGAAGCCGGCAGCCAGCCGCAGTACAAAATCACAATCCAGTGGGGCAATGAGAAGCCGGAACCGGTAAAGCTATCCACTGATTATGTAGCTGGTGTGGATTATCACCAAACGTTTGGTAAAGCATCCGTTGTTGCAGTAAGTGACCCTCAGGCGGTTTTAAAGCAAAGCAAAATTGCAAGTCATCAACTTAACTTTAAAGTAAAGCCAACCCAGGGTCATCATACCGTTTTTGTGCAACTGAAACAGGGGGCATTGAGCTGGTGGCAGCCCATCAATATGCAAATTGATGCACACCCTTTAACCATTCAATTTGCAGCCCGGCAAGACTCCAACCGCTTACAGTTTGCGCTTCAAAATTTAGCTTTTAACGGTGCTGCTACCGTGCAGGTTAATCCTGAAAGCAATACGCTATTTGAACAAGCTGTCCAATTGAATGGCAAACCTCAAAGCATACCTATCAACATCAATGCTAAACACCTCATTGCTGGCAGTAATCATGTTCGTATTAAATATCAAAGTAAGGTATTGGACACTAAAATCATAAACTGGAATGTGAGCGCCACAAAACCTGAAAATATGCGCATGGTTAATATGGAAGCCTATTTTAACGATGACGTTACGCATATATTTACCAACCAGTATTTATCGCCCCGGCCGCATAGCGTAACCCTGCAGCTACCTACCCAGGGCATAGGTAACTGGTGTTATCCGCTTACCACGGCTAATATTGACGACAGCGGCTTGCGCAAAGCCGCGGGAATGCAAAACCGATTCGAAACGCCGCAGCATATTGCGTTTGCAACGCCCGGCAGCGCAGGTAAGAACATTGCTTTTACTTCGCAATGGGATAATTACCCGCGCCGTATTCAAATACCGTTAAGTGGCACGGCATCGCATGCCTACCTGTTGATGGCCGGCTCTACCAATCCAATGCAAAGCCGCTTAACTAATGCTCAAATTACAGTAACTTATGAGGATGGCACTAAAGAAGTGTTGCCCCTTAAAAATCCTGAAAACTGGTGCCCCATTGAGCAGGATTACGATGATGACGGCTTTGCCTTTAATCCGGGCCCGAACAAACCATTGAGGGTTTATTTAAGAACGGGCACTACCTCAATAACCACCAAGGAATATACTACTATAAAGGGTTACACCAATAAAGCGATTGATGGCGGTGCCGCCACTATATTGGATATGTGCCTTAATCCGGCAAAAAAACTAAAAAGCCTCGAACTGAACACAATTGCTAATGATGTGGTAGTTGGATTGATGGCGATTACACTTTTTGATGGTAATTAATTTAGCAAGCTAATATTTCGGTAAGAATTGACTCTAATGGGCAAGTTATCTCTGATGATTTAAGACAAACGTTTGACTATGATTTTACTTAATGATGTGTTCAATGAGTTGGCATCTTCATGGAAAAACTGACGTTTTCTGCTACGCAAGGGCTTGCTGAATGTAGTTTAAATTTATCGTATTGTAACCTTAATCATTATCCTCTTTAATAAAACAGCAATTTCCGGGGTATTTAATAGCCCTATTTTAACTATTTCATTTGCATACAGTTATGCATTTGAAAAATTTACAAATCTTTAATAAGTACAAATTTATTATTTTCGAATTGTATTTTTTGCCTAAATTGCATAAAAAAAGAGGTTTACTTAACACTTTAATAATCTACTACTATGAAGGCCCTATCGAACGAACTTAGCTCAAGCAATCTGCAGCCTAAAGGCCAACAAAACAATTACTATTTGTGGGCTATGCTGCTTTTGACTTTGTTGCTGGCAGGCGTTGCTTACTACGACAAATTTGTCACCGGTTTAATTAACTAAGCCCTACATTAAATCATCATATTAACCCATAAGCCGGATGTATTTTATTCCGGTTTGTGGGTTATTTTTATTTACGGCAGTTTGCAGCCTGCATACACTATTAACTCCTATCTTTAGCCCATCAAAGCTGCTTTACCACTTGCAATTATTATAAAATTTTAGTTGCTTTGAAACAAAAAGTACTTTTGTGGAAGAAACTAGACTACACGAAGATTTAGCATCCATACGCAATATGATGGAGCGCTCGTCCAGGTTTTTATCCCTGAGCGGTCTATCAGGCGTAATGTGCGGTATTTATGCCTTGATTGGGGCAGCTTTGGCCTACGCCGTCATTTATCAGCCGTTCAGTCTTTCGGGCTATCGCGATTATGATAAAGGCGACCATTACACTATGGCCGATACATCGGTAATTTTATTTACTCCTATTGTTGCCCAACTACTGTTTATAGCGCTCAGCGTTTTAACAGCCTCATTGGTTACCGTATATATGCTTACCCGGCGCAAAGCCAAAAAGCAGGGCCAGGTTTTGTGGGGCAAATCAAGCAAAACGCTTGTTTTCCAGATGTGCGTTCCATTACTTACTGGTGGCATGTTTATTTTAATTATGCTTACCCGCGGTTACATCGGCATTGTATCGCCGGCCTGCCTGGCGTTTTACGGCTTGGCCTTGGTAGCAGCCAGTGCATACACTTATACCGATATAAGGTATCTCGGTCTTTGCGAAATTGCACTCGGTATTATTGCAGCCATTTTTCCGGGTTACGGCCTGTTATTTTGGGCGCTGGGTTTTGGAGCATTGCATATTATTTACGGTACCTTATTGTATTCTAAGTACGACGGGTGAAAGTTGATTTTAACAAACTGGATAAAGCCTTTGAGAATCGGGTAAGGCTGCAAATTATGAGCGTGCTTATGGTAAACGAAAACTATGACTTTACCTCGCTCAAAGAACTGCTGGAAGTAACCGACGGCAACCTAGCGTCTAACCTTAAAGCACTCGAAAAGGAAGAATATATTACTATTCAAAAAAGCTTTATTGGTCGTAAACCAAACACCAACTACCAGGCATCTGCCAAGGGGCGCAAAGCTTTTCAGGAACATTTGTCGGCCCTGGAACAGCTCATTCAGCAGCAAAAAAAGTAATTTGGTAGAGGTTATCGCTTCCTATGTTAGCAGCATATTAAATTTTTAATTATTCGGTATACCAATTTGGTTTTTGGTATAAATAGTGATTATATTTGTTTATACCGCTAAACAGTAATCCTATGAGCCGCGAAATAATTGAATTTTCAGACCTGATTGATGAGCAATTTGAGCCTGTAGCTGCCAACACTGCTGATTTTTGGCCTGCTGTAATGAATTGGTTTGCCAGCCCTGCTGCAAAAGCCAACACGCCTGACCACCTTTCTGAAACAGTAGTAGACCATTTAGGCGAAATCAAAATTGCCTGATTGTATTTACTAAGCTAAATTTGTTATGCCTTAAGGTATACAACAGGCTATTGCTTAACTTTGCAGCCTGATGAGAAAAGGTGCTCCCAACAAGCAGTTTGAAAATGTAACTGTAATTGACATAGCCGAAGAAGGCAAAGGTGTAGGCAAAGCCGAAGATTTTGTACTGTTTATTGAAAAAGCCGTACCCGGCGATGTGGTAGATGTAGAAGTTTACCGCAAAAAGAAAAATTTTGGTGAAGCCAAGATTATAGGACTTAAACAGCCTTCTGAGCATCGTACCGAGCCTTTTTGCGAGCACTTTGGCACCTGCGGCGGCTGCAAATGGCAGCACATGACTTACGAAGCTCAGCTGCAATTTAAACAGAAAGCAGTTACTGATGCTTTAAGCCGACTGGCTAAAGTGGATGTTTCGCACACGCTACCCATCGTACCTTCTCCTGCCGACCGTTACTATCGCAACAAACTCGAATATACTTTCAGCAATAAACGCTGGCTGAACGATGGTGAAAACCGGACCGACGACCCGGTTGAAATGAGCGCATTGGGCTTTCACATTCCGGGACGGTTTGATAAAATACTGGATATTAACCACTGCTACCTGCAAGCCGACCCGTCTAACGATATCCGCTTAAAAATCCGCGACTATGCCCGCGAGCATCAGATGAGCTTTTACGATATCAAAGCACACACCGGTGTGTTGCGTAACTTGATTATCCGCACATCGTCTACCGGCGAGTTGATGGTTATTGTGGTATTTGCTTATGCTACTGAAGAAGAGGTCAACAACCTGATGGGGTACGTTGAGCAGGAGTTTCCGCAGATTACCTCGCTGCTGTATATCCTCAACCAAAAAAAGAATGATACTATTTTTGACCAGCAGGTCGTAGCCTGGAAAGGCCCCGAATACATCCATGAGCGGATGAATGACATCCAGTTCAGGATAGGACCAAAGTCATTTTATCAAACCAATGCCATACAGGCACAACGGCTGTACGAAATTGCCCGCGATTTTGCCGGCTTTAAAGGTACCGAACTGGTGTACGATTTATATACTGGTGCCGGTACCATTGCCAACTTTGTGGCCGGCCATGTGCGCGAAGTAATTGGTGTTGAATATGTACCTCAGGCTATTGAAGATGCCAAGGTAAACTCAACCATCAATAACATTAACAACACAAAATTTTATGCCGGTGATATGAAAGACGTGCTTAACGCCGATTTTGTTAACCAGCATGGCAAGCCCGACGTTATTATTACCGACCCGCCTCGCGCCGGCATGCACGCCGATGTGGTGGAGCGCTTAATGGAGATTGAAGCCCCAAAAATTGTGTACGTTAGCTGCAATGCATCCACACAAGCCCGCGACCTGATTGTATTGAAAAACAAATATAACGTTACGCAGATACAGCCGGTAGATATGTTTCCGCATACACAACACGTAGAAAACGTGGTATTGTTGGAACTAAAAGACCCGTCGGAGTTTACACTGCCAGTAACAGAACAACAACCTGAGGCTAACGCCGAATAATCAGCTTAAATAAAAGCAACCATGAATCCGGAAGAATTATTAAACGATAATAACAATAAAAAAAATGACAGCCCGCTAAAAAGCCTGGAGGTTGACCTGCGTTTATACAGCGAGTCGATTCGCGAAATTGCGGTTGAAATTATGGTCGAAGGTTTATCAGGCTACCCTATTTTTGTTGCCCACCAGCACGAGGTAAGTCTTGGCGAGATGATACTGGATAAAGAAGACCTGAATACCGACTGGACTATCCATGCCTCAACACTGGAAGAGTTTGTAGAGAAAGGCATCATCAAAAAAGAACTGAAGCAACGCTTTATAGATAACTTTAAAAACCCGCACGAGTTTATGTGCGTGTTTGCTATCGTTCCGGAAGGTGCCAACTTTGTATTTTTTCCGTACGGCAGAGAATAATTATATATTTGAACAACCTATTTTTGAAGTTAATAAATCAACTGTTCGTCTAACTCAATACCTGCTACCTGTTAAACCTAATCTGCCATGCCCGATAAGCTTTTAATTCTGAACAATCAGCAAATACAACAAAAACTTGACCGTATTGCTTACCAGATACTGGAAGATAATTTAGAGGAACAGGAAATTGTGCTGGCCGGCATCATTCCGCAAGGCAGTGTTATTGCCCGTCGCCTTAAACAAATACTGGATAATATTGCGCCCTTTAAAAGCACATTAATTAACATTGAGCTTGATAAAAACAGCAGTACATTACAATTTAAAACCGATACAGACCTGAGTACTTGCAGTAATAAGGTGGTGGTTTTGGTTGATGATGTATTAAACAGCGGCAAAACCCTTGCCTATGGCTTTGGGGTATTTATAGATGTGCCGCTTAAAAAGCTGCGCACCGTTGTATTGGTTGACCGTAACCATAAAAACTTCCCGGTAACTACCGATTTTGCAGGCATCGCATTATCCACCGTGCTTAAAGACCATGTGTATGTTTCGCTTGATGAGCAAGGTAAAGAAGACGCTGTATTTTTAGGCTAACTATCCGAACATATTTTAAACAAAACAGCCTGCCGCTTAAAAAACGGCAGGCTGTTTTAGTGACAGGTTCCTTTATCTTAAACCGTAAAATATCCTGATACCCTGGGTAACTTTGCGGTTGCCATCAAAGGCAAAGCCATAGTCAACCCTGAATATAAAGCGCTGAACACCTAAGTAAAACTCAGAATAACTGCCCTTAACCGGCTGAATGTTGGCATTGTTGCCCACACCCGAGTATGAGTTATGCTGTTGCTGAGTCAGGTAGTTTACTCCCACAACCTCCTCCAACTTCAGCTTACGCACAAAAGGAATTTTGCTCAGGAAATTACCGGCAAAGTTGTGCTCATAATGTGCCTCGATAAACGCCCGGTCAGTGCTGTAAGTATAAAACGGCAAAAAGTGGAAGTTACCAATGGTTGGGTTAAACACCGTACCCTGGTTACCAAAAAAGTGGTTATAATCCATAAAGTACAGGCTGCGGTGATTCAGGAACGTTCCGGCAGAAATTTTAAAGGCCGAAAATCCAATCAAGCCTACTTTCAGGTGATCATCAAACACATCCAGCGATGCAAAATCGTAATTCACATCCGAGCCCAGCACGCCGCTTACACCCTTACGGTAGTTTAAACGTATTTGCGGATATTTTGACGGCTCGTAATATTTGCCGTCAGGTCTGATGACATATTGCTGCCTGATGGTATAAGTTAAAGATGCCTTAACCGTAAGCGCTTGGTTGGTAGGAAAAAGCGGTGATTCTATCTCTGGCGGCATAGCCAATGGGTTGTTGGCCGTATAGCTTTTATCCGGTACATCTTTAATGTGATTAAATGACACATTGTACATTTGTCGGCGGTCGGCGTAAGAAGCTTGCGCATTAAACAGCAACCCATTGGCTAACTCGCGCTGCCAGGCTACTGCGCCAAACTTGGTACGATAAAGCTTTACGTAGTTGTTTTCATACAGCAAGGTACTCAGGGTATTGAAAAACAGTGAGCGCGTACCGGCATTATTTAAATCCAGCACATCGGTACCAAAACTGGCCGACCAGGTAGCCCTGTACTCCGGGTCGTAGTTATAGGTTAAGCCCAGGTTGGCACTAAACAGCTTAGCCGCAAAACCGTACCTAAGATTAGGCGTAACCGTAAACGACTGACCGTTATCATAGCCTTTAATGTAATGCACCTTTGCGCTAATACCCCAACCCTCAACCGTGTTATAAAACACGGTTTGGTAAGGCGGGTAAACGTATAACGACTGCCTGGTTTTACGGTCGTAGTACTGGTAACCAAAGATGATGTTGCTAAACCAGCTGATTTGATTATCAGCCCGGTTTACTGAATCCAGGTACCTGGGCTGACTATGGACATAAGCAATGCTATCCTTTCTTTGATAATCCAACGCTTCTAAATCGGTAAGCGGCACCGGCCTGTTGTTGGCCCAGTAACGGGCAGGTTTTGCGTTTGCCTGCGTATCAATCCGCATCACCTCACCGTTAAAAAACCCTTTCGGAAATTTGGGCGTGAGGTTGTAATTATTATAGATGGCCAAATAATAGCCCTTAAACTTAAAGCCCAGTACGTCCCCCTTAAAATCAAACAAGGTAGAAATCGGCATCCAGATACTATCCCGCACCGGGATGTATTGCTGGCTGATATTTAGAGTGTCTACAAAGTTGATATTGGCATCTTTTTTAGTCAAAAACAAATCAACACCGTAAATACGCCAATCGCCGTCTACAATGTAAACATTACCCTGGTAAACCGCTTCGTTATGGCGTTTAGGAATTACTTGTATTTTGTAAATACGGCGCCCACTTTTGATGGATGTACCTAACAGTTTATAATCGTAAAAAGATAAGGCATTATCGGCAAACGGCGACACAAAGGCACGTGCGCTCAGGCCTTGGATGTCAAAACTGTTCTGGTAAAAGTCAATCTGTAAATCAGAAGCCTTATTGTAACTGAATGCTGTATTCTGACCGGCCGTTTTAGAGGCAATCATTTTTTCGCGTACCCAGTCCGGGTTTCTAAAATTGTATTGCGAAATAGATTCCGACTGATAAATAATGCCTCTTTTATTGGTGTCGAGCTGTAAAGCACGGGATACGTTACTGGTGAACAGTTTTTTTGGCGCACTAACCAAACGCTGCACTCCTTTTACAAATACCCGGCATGAGTACTCGTCTACCTGCTTCAGATAATATTCCCGTTTTTGTATCACCTTGCGCATCAGGCCAACGCCCGGGTCGCGCTCGTTACCGGTACCGGCTTCAGCCTGCAGGGCAAAAGGCTCATTGGCCAACGTAACGTTCAGTTCCTGGTTTTGGTTAGTGATAGTTACCTTTTCAACCCGCTCAAGGTTTCCCACAAATCTGAAGACCACTTGATAAGTACCGGGGCTTAATATAAATTCGTAATCACCGTTCTCGTTGGCGGTACTACCGTAAGTAGAATTGCGAATATACACCGAAGCAAAAGCAACCGGGTTCTTTTGCTCGTCGGTAATTCGTCCGAATAAACGATAAGTCTGCGCAGAAACCTGCAAAGTAACGGCTATAAAAAAAACAAAAAATAAATATGCTTTCATAAGAGGACGTAATACGTATATATATCGTTTACGTCCAAAATGTTTGTTTTACTGCTTAAATAATTTCCCGGCACAATTAAATAGCCCTCTAAATAACTGATATTGCTTACCTTTGCCACAAACACATACCGCCATGTATAACACCTTAAAGCCAGTTTTACAGCAAGAGTTAGCCGACATTGAAAAAGCCGGATTATATAAAAAAGAACGTATCATTACTTCGCCGCAAGGGGCCGATATTGAGGTACTGGGCGGACAAGAAGTAATAAACTTTTGTGCCAATAACTATCTCGGACTTTCTTCGCATCCTAAAGTAATCGAGGCTGCTAAAAAAGCCATCGACGACCATGGCTACGGCTTATCTTCTGTACGATTTATTTGCGGCACACAGGATGTGCACAAAGAACTGGAAAGAAAATTATCCGAGTTTTTAGGTACTGAGGATACCATTTTATACGCGGCTGCCTTTGATGCCAATGGCGGTGTTTTTGAACCTTTGTTTAATGACCAGGATGCTATCATTTCTGACGAATTAAACCATGCCTCAATTATCGATGGTATACGTTTATGTAAGGCCCAGCGCCATCGTTACAAACACGATGACATGGCCGACCTGGAAGAAAAATTGAAAGCGACCCAAGGTCTTCGCCACCGTATTATTGTTACTGACGGCGCCTTCTCTATGGATGGCACCATTGCACAACTGGATAAAATATGCGACCTAGCCGACCAGTACAATGCCCTGGTGATGATTGACGAATGCCATTGCTCAGGCTTTATGGGCAAAACCGGTCGTGGTACCCATGAGCATCACAATGTAATGGGCCGCGTGGATATTATTACCGGCACTTTAGGCAAAGCTTTAGGCGGCGCTTCGGGAGGTTTTACGTCGGGCCGTAAAGAGATTATTGATATACTGCGCCAACGTTCACGCCCTTACCTGTTTTCAAATACGCTGGCTCCATCAATTGCCGGCGCTTCAATCACGGTACTGGATATGCTGAGCGAGACTACCGAACTGCGCGACAAACTGCACAATAATACGCAGTATTTTCGCCAGAAAATGACGGAGGCCGGTTTTGACATTAAGCCTGGCGTACACCCTATTGTACCCGTAATGCTTTACGATGCCAAATTATCACAACAGTTTGCCGCCCGTATGCTCGAAGAAGGTATTTACGTAATTGGTTTTTACTACCCGGTTGTACCACAAGGTAAAGCACGTATTCGTGTACAGATATCTGCCGCCCACGACCAGGAGCATCTGGACAAAGCTATTGCTGCCTTTACTAAAGTGGGCAAGGAGTTAGGTGTGATTAAGTAATACGTATACATTTAGTATATTTGTACGTAGTAGATAGAAGAAATTGTTATGGCAGCATCAAAATTGACTTTGAGTATCGATTCTGAATTGATAGAAAAGGCTAAAAGCTATGCGACAAAACACCATACCAGTGTATCAAAACTCTTTTCTGATTTTGTTAGTGAAGTAACAAAATCAGAAAAGAAAGCTGACCAAGCGTTGCTTGAGAAGTTTGCTCATGTTGAAGTACCTGAACAAATCAAAGCTATAACCGGCATATTAAAAGGTAAACTTCCTGAAAACTTTGAATTGAACGATGCCAAGTATGAATATTTGAAAGAAAAGTATGGTTTATAAACGCTTGTTTATTGATAGCGACATTATACTCGACATACTTTTGCAAAGAGAACCCTTTAGCCAATATGCGCAGATTTTATTTGCCGAAGCTAAGCGCGGAATATTTGAATTAAATACATCAGCTTTGGTGATAGCTAACTTAAACTATGTGCTGACGGGCAGAGTTGGCAAAGCTGCTGCCAAAATAGGACTAATTAATTTTTTACAGACTATCAAAATACTCTCTTTTGAAGCAGCCGCTATCGAGAAAGCGCTTAATAGTTTTTTCACTGACTTCGAAGATTCTATCCAACATTTTATTGCTCGAAAACACCATTGCGAGGCAATAATTACACGTAACATTAAAGATTACAAGCATTCGGAAGTAGCAGTTTTTACTGCCGAGCAATTTTTAACAATTTTATAACCCGCAATCATGCAGGAGCAAATCAATCAATATACCACCGAGGTGGAAGCCTTTAACCCGGCGAATGCCGATGAGTTGGAAGCGTTCCGCATCAAATACTTAGGTACTAAAGGGCTCATCAAAGATTTATTTGAGCAGTTTAAAAATACTACGCCCGAAGAGAAACGTACTTTAGGTAAAGTGCTTAACCAGTTTAAACAACTTACTGAAGGCAAATACCAGTTACTTAAAGAACAGTTTGAATCGGAAACAGGCGACGCAAAATCTGAAATAGATTTAACCTTACCTGGCGAAGGTTTTGCCGTGGGTTCGCGCCATCCGCTGTCGCTGGTACGCAACGAGATTATCGACATTTTTAAGCGCCTGGGTTTTGTGGTAGCCGAAGGGCCAGAGATTGAAGATGACTGGCATAACTTTTCGGCGCTTAACTTTCCGGAAGAGCACCCGGCCCGCGATATGCAGGACACTTTCTTTATTACTAAAGATGGCAGTAAAGACAGCATTGCCCTGCGTACCCATACCTCATCAGTACAGGTGCGTATGATGGAGAGCGGTAAGCCGCCTTTCCGTGCCATTATGCCTGGCCGGGTTTACCGTAATGAGGCGATATCAGCGCGTGCGCATTGTTTTTTCCATCAGGTAGAAGGCTTATATGTAGATGAAAATGTATCGTTTGCTGATTTAAAGCAAACCTTGTTTCACTTTGTTCAGGAGTTATATGGTGAAGGCACCAAGGTACGTTTCCGGCCGTCTTACTTTCCATTTACCGAACCTTCGGCCGAAATGGACATTTCCTGCAGCATTTGCAAAGGTGCGGGTTGCAACATGTGTAAATATACCGGTTGGGTAGAAATTTTAGGCTGCGGCATGGTTGACCCTAATGTATTGGAGAACTGCGGTATCGACAGCCAGAAATATACCGGCTTTGCCTTTGGTATGGGTATCGAGCGTATTACTAACTTGAAATACGTAATACGCGACCTGCGTTTGTTTTCGGAAAACGACGTCCGCTTTTTAAAGCAGTTTAAAACAGATATTGTATAATGAAAAAACTGGCGTACCTTTTACTGGTGTTGATTGGATTGGCAGGATGCGGTAAGGACGACCAAAGTTATATACCCAGCGTATCGGTTAATTTTCAGGCGCCATTAACCGACCCTCGCTTAACCAAACTAAACAGTGCCGGCGGTGCCGTAGCTATCAATGGCTATGGTGTAGCCGGCCTACTCATTTACCGTACGCCCGGCGGCAGCTACGTCGCCTTCGACCGTTGCAGCAGCTATCAGCCTGAAAAAAAGTGTGCAGTCATGCTCGATGATACAGGTCTTACCGCCACCGACCCCTGCAGCGGGTCCAAGTTTTTATTAAGCGATGGCTCACCGGTAAAAGCCCCTGCAACACGATCGTTACGCGCGTATAGCGTATCCGTCAATAATTTTAACATATTTGTATCTAATTGATACATGGAAGCCGACAAAATAAGAGAAAGTATTAAGCGTTCGTCGCAAGAGCTGTTTCGCAAGTTCGGCTACCACAAGACCAGCGTTAACGAAATAGCCAAAAAGACAAAGATTGCCAAGGCTACCATCTACAAATATTTTGATAGTAAGGAAGCCATTTTGCACTCGCTGCTAATGGATTACATACAGGTAAGCGTTGATGAACTGATTCATACCGATACGCCCGAACTGGACGAGGAAACGCATCTTACCAACCTTATTATGAAAACCTGCCGACTATCCTACACCGTTTGTAATGAGTTTATTGGCTGGGATTTTATACGCGAGTCTACCAACTCCCAAGAGTTTCTACGCAACCTGTCTAACGAGCTGGAAGATTTGCTGGTAAGCTCATTTATGGGTTTAACCGGCATGCGTAAGCACGAAAGCTATCAGCAGCGCATCCGTTTTTTAATTAAATGCAGTAAAAACATTGTTTTTAGCTTTGCCTTTACCTCGGTAAGCGATAGCGACGTTCGCAAAAACTTTGTCTCTTTCCAAAAAGACATCCTACCCTATTTAGTTAAGGCAGCTATTACCATTAACTAAACAGCGTACCGCTGCCTTATATTTAAATCAAAAATTTCCGATTACTCTTCTTTGGGCGGGTTACGCTTAATTATGTTAGGATTAAAGCGTGGTTTGTAAGCCGGTTTGGCTGGGGCATCACCTGTAGATGGCGCTTCCGTTTTCTTAATTTCTACAGATTCTTTATCAGTCTCCTGCTCCTCTTTTGTAGTAATTGGAGCTTCTGCCGACGCATCTTCAGTTTTAGTTTCCGCAGACTTCGTGGTTGTTACTCCAGCTTTAAAACGTGGTTTAAAACCTAATTTAGGAGGATTAACAGGCGATGGCTCTATTGGATTTTCTGGTTGATTGTCAGGGGCCGTTTCAGATTGTGCTGCCATGGGCTCCATCGGCGGTTCGGTACTTTCCGCTGGTTTAACGGTAGTTGCTCCCACTTTAAAGCGTGGTTTGAAACCTAATTTAGGAGCATCAGGTGTCTTTGAAGACTCCGCTTCAGATATTGATTCTGATGGCCCAGAAGTCTCCTTCTTTTCAGACGCTAGCGCAGCGCCCTCTTCCGTTGGCTTTACAGTGGTTGTACCTGCTTTGAAACGAGGCTTAAAGCCAAGCTTAGCCGGTGGTGCCGCTTCAGCATTTGTTGATTGCTCCGCATCAGCGGGCTTTTCAGCTTCGGTATTAACCTCCGGTTGCTCTTCTTTTGCCTCAGCCGGTTTGTTGGTAGTTACGCCTGCCTTAAACCGGGGTTTAAAGCCCATTTTAGCTGGCGCCTCAGCCTGTTCGTTTACCGAAGCATTTAGTGTTGCAGCGGCTTGGTCATCGGGCTGAACTGCTTCCGCGCTATCTGTAGGCTTTGCTGGTATATTTTTAGCCTGAAATCTGGGCTTATAGGCCGCAGGCTTAGCAACCACTTCTTTAGGCGGCTCATCTGCTGATGCAGTTTCTTCCTTTGGAGCTTCGGTTACCGGCGGCGTTGATGACGTTCCCTGCGTTTTAAATTTCGGGGTAAAGCCTAATTTAGGCGCTTGGGTGCGTGGCGAAGGCTCGGTAAGCGTATCAGCTACGGTTTGCTCGGCCATCTGGTTTTCGGCCCTTAACTTCTCGGCTTTTACTTCAGGCGGCAAAGGGTACTGATGCCTCAGCTTGTTGAACCAAAACTTCTTGGTATGGTCGAAACTCTTTTCGCCCATCTGTTCATAGTGCGATTTAAATTCCGAAAACAAGCCCGGATTACCTTGTTGCAAGGCATCCAGACTTATTTTCTTCTTCTTAAAAAACTCTTCGAACAGCATTACTTAAACTATAAGTTGCAAACCAAAACTTCAATTATCAAAACTTGGTTCCTGGCTCTTGTTTCTTGGCTCTATTATTTACTCCGCCATATTATGATAAACGGCCTGAACGTCGTCGTCCTCTTCCAGTTTATCAATTAGCTTCAATACGTCGGCCGCATCTTCTTCGCTGATTTCGGTAGTCGACAAAGCAATACGCTCCAATTTGGCCGACTTAAGCTCAATGCCCATACCTTCCAAGGTTTTCTGCATTTTGCCAAAATCTTCATAGGCAGCATGCAATACTGCTACGTCTTTGCCTTCTTCGTCGGTTTCTACAAACAGTTCTTCCAAACCGGCATCAATCAATTCAAATTCCAGTTCTTCCAGGTCACGCTCTCCCGGGTCAAAACGAAATACCGATTTACGGCTAAACACAAAGTCTAATGAACCGGTTTTGCCCAAGGTACCACCTACTTTAGTAAAGTAGCTGCGTACGTTGGCTACCGTGCGATTAGTATTATCGGTAGCAGTTTCTACCAGCACGGCTACACCATGCGGTGCATAACCTTCGTATACTAACTCTTCGTAATCTTTTTCGTCTTTGCTTGATGCACGCTTAATGGCAGCCTCCACGCGATCTTTAGGCATGTTAACCGCCTTTGAGTTTTGTATAGCGGTACGTAACCTAGAGTTACTCTCGGGATTAGGCCCACCATCTTTAACAGCCATTACAATCTCTTTACCCAAACGAGTAAACTGCACGGCCATCTTGGCCCAGCGCTTAAATTTTCTTTCTTTACGGAACTCAAATGCTCTTCCCATAACTTATTCTTGATTTCACCGACTTTTGGTGATTATATTGATTTTAAACAGATTGCTTTAATTGCCATTGAGGCGTGTTTTGATGGTGCGGCGTTGATAAATAAAGGTCAATCAACAATCGCAGTTATCATCAAATCATCCTGATATCAGTGCAATCAACAAGCCATCTACAAATTTAAGGTATTCTTTAAGTTTTTTAGCATGTCGGCGGTCATGCGCGGCAAATCATATTCCAGTTTCCAGTTCCAGTCCTGCTCGGCCTGGCTATCATCTACCGATTGCGGCCAACTGTCGGCAATGGCCTGGCGCGGGTCATGGTCGGCATAGCTGATGGTAAACTCTGGAATATGCTGTTTTATTTCGTTAGCCAGCGCTTCGGGCGTAAAACTGATGCCGCCCAAATTATAGCTTGACCGGATGCTAATCCGCTCGGCTGGCGCTTCCATTAATTGCAAGGTTGCCCTGATGGCGTCTTCCATATACATCATTGGCAGCTTGGTACCGGCCGATAAAAAGCTTTGATAAGTACCGTTTTTTAGCGCCTCATAAAAAATATGAATAGCATAATCGGTTGTACCACCACCCGGAGCCGCTTTCCAGCTGATGAGTCCGGGGTAGCGGATACTACGCATATCCAACCCGTATTTGGTGTGATAGTACTCGCACCAGCGTTCGCCGGCCAACTTACTGAAACCATAAACCGTATTGGGGTCCATAACACAATACTGCGGCGTGTTTTGCCTTGGCGAATGCGGACCAAATACGGCAATAGAGCTTGGCCAGAAAACTTTGGATATTTTAAATTCTACGGCCAAATCAAGCACATTAATCAGGCCGTTCATGTTTAAATCCCAGGCCAGTTTAGGCTTTTGCTCCCCTATGGCCGATAGGATAGCGGCTAACAAGTAAACCTGGGTAGGCTGATGTTTTTGAAACAGACCTTGCAGAGCTTCTTTATCCAACACGTTGGCAAACTCAAACGGACCGCTATCTTTAATGGCATCAACCGGCTTATTAATATCAGAGGCTATTACCTTTTGACCACCGTGCTGTTTACGCAGGGCTATTACCAGTTCGGTACCAATCTGGCCGTTAGCGCCAATCACTAAAATTTTTTCGCTCATGCAGTAGCTTTTAAAACGCGCAAAGGTAAAAATTTGCCGATAATCTAACCTGTTGTATCATTAGTAAAAGCATGCTGATTTAATGCAATATCCACTAATTTAATATAGATTTTAACCTATTGATTAAATTTTGATTACATTTGAGAATTAACGTTTTTTAATTACTAAAAGTTTAAACAAGACAATGAAAGTCGCAGTTGTAGGCGCCACCGGCTTGGTAGGCACTAAAATGTTGCAGGTTCTCGAAGAACGCAACTTTCCGGTAACAGAATTAATCCCCGTGGCATCCGAAAAAAGTGTAGGTAAGGAAGTTACCTTTAAGGGTAAGCCATATAAGGTGGTTACTGCCGGAGATGCGATAAAGCAAAAGCCCGATATTGCGCTGTTTTCGGCGGGTGGCAGCACCTCTTTAGAGCAAGCCCCGTTGTTTGCCGAGGCTGGCATCACTGTTATTGATAACTCATCGGCCTGGCGTATGGACCCTACCAAAAAACTGGTAGTGCCTGAAGTTAATGCTGATGTATTAACTCCTGAAGATAAAATTATTGCTAACCCTAACTGCTCAACCATACAAATGGTAGTGGCCTTAAAACCATTGCACGATAAATATAAAGTTAAACGTGTGGTAGTATCTACTTACCAATCGGTAACCGGTACCGGTGTTAAGGCAGTTGACCAATTATTTAACGAACGTAAAGGCATTGACGGCCCTAAAGTTTACCCGTACCAAATTGACCTGAACGTATTACCGCATATCGACGTTTTTCAGGATAACGGTTATACCAAAGAGGAAATGAAGATGATATTGGAAACCAAAAAAATTATGGGCGATGACAGTATCCGCGTAACTGCTACAACGGTACGTATCCCTGTAATTGGCGGTCACTCCGAATCGGTAAACATCGAGTTCGAGAACGATTTTGACTTGGCCGAGGTTCGCGAATTGTTAAGCAACTCGCCTGGTATCATTGTGGTAGACGATGTAGCCAACCTGAAATACCCAATGCCGTTAGACGCTCACGAAAAAGACGAGGTATTTGTAGGCCGTATCCGCAGAGACGAGACCCAACCTAATACTTTAAATGCCTGGATAGTATCAGACAACCTGCGTAAAGGTGCTGCTACCAACGCCGTGCAAATTGCTGAATACCTGGTAGCAAAAAATTTGGTAGGCGACGCTGTTGAAGCTTAGTCGTCAATTATCAACTAAACAAAAACGGGGAAGATTAAATCTTCCCCGTTTTTGTTTAACAGTATTTCAATTTTACCTGGTTATCATATCATTGATTTAGCTAACCATTTCGGCAATCGTCTTCTCAATAATATCGCAACACTTATCCATCTGCTGAGCAGTAATTACCAGCGGTGGCGAAAAGCGGATGGTATGCCCGTGAGTAGGCTTGGCCAGCAAACCATTATCTCTTAACTTCATGCACACATCCCAGGCTGTAAAATTCAACCCGTCGGCAATGTCGATGGCATTTAATAAACCTCTGCCCCTTACCGCGGTAACTATGTCAGGATTACGGCTTTGCAACTGCTGCATTCGTTCTCTAAAAATCAAACCTAACTCAAAAGCGTTTTCGGGCAGTTCTTCATCAGCAATAACTTTTAAAGCAGCAACTGATACTGCAGCCGCCAATGGGTTACCCCCAAAGGTAGAACCATGCTCACCCGGGCGGATGCATAACATGACCTCATCGTTAGCCAGCACGGCCGATACCGGCAGCACGCCGCCTGCCATGGCTTTGCCAATAATCAGCACATCGGCCTGCACATCGTCGTAATAACTGGCTAATAATTTACCTGTGCGGCCAATGCCGGTTTGTATCTCATCAGCCAATAGCAACACATTATATTGTTTACATAAAGCATGCACTGCCGCCAGGTAACCTTCCTGCGGAACAATAACACCAGCTTCACCCTGTATCGGTTCCACTAAAAAAGCACAAATATCAGAGTTGCTCTTTAGCTGAGCCTCCAAAGCTTCCAGGTTATTATAAGGTATTACGGTAAAGCCTGGCAGGTAAGGACCAAACTGGTCTTTAGATTCCGGACTATCCGAAAAAGAAATAATACCTGTAGTACGACCGTGAAAGTTGCCACCGGCCACCAAAATATGAGCGCGGTTATAGGCAATGCCTTTATGCTGGTAAGCCCATTTACGGGCCAGTTTAATGGCCGTCTCTACCGCTTCGGCACCCGAGTTCATGAACAAAGCCTTATCGTAATTAAACAACCGGCAGACATACTCTTCTGCTTTGCCTAATTGGTCATTATAAAATGCGCGTGAAGTTAGCGTAAGCTGCTGCGCCTGCGTAACCAGCGCATCAATTATGCGCGGATGGCAATGCCCTTGGTTTACGGCACTGTAGGCCGATAAAAAGTCGAAGTATTGCTTCCCTTCTACATCCCATAAATAAACACCTTCGCCTTTAGATAATACAACCGGCAGCGGGTGGTAATTATGTGCACCATAGCGCTCTTCGGTATCTATAAAATCTTGAGTGTGAGATAAAGTAAGCATAAGCCAAATAATTTAGTACTTAAATAATAACGCTGCAGGCCGCATGATATTGGCCCTAAACGGCTCTTAAGGTAACAAATATGTAGCTGATAAACAGCACGGCAGCTAAAAATTGTATTTTGAGTATATTGCGTGGTAAAACGGATTAACTGAACTGGCTTTATCTTTTAAGATGAATAAATTTTTACTCCCTGCATTGGCCATGGCATTTACGGCTACAGCTTATGCACAAACGCCTGCCCTAACCGTAAAAGATTACGAGCGTGCCGAAAGCATGCTGAGCTACAACACTACACCTTACATTGATGGCGTCAACGTACGCCCTAACTGGCTGCCCGGCGATAAGCTTTGGTACCGCTTGGTAACCGCCAAAGGCACCGAGTTTGTACTGGTTGACCCGGCTAAAGGCACAAGCAACCCTGCGTTTGACCATCAAAAAATGGCCGCAGCCTTATCAACAGCAACCGGCACCCAGTATAGTGCTGATAAACTGCCTATACAAGCTATTATGCCATCAGCCGATGGTAAGACTATATCTGTTTACGCCAACGGCAAAACCTGGAAAGCCGACCTGCAAAATTATACTTTGAGTGAAGATGCCACGCAAAACATGCCACGCCCAATGGCTATGGGCCGCAGAGGCGGCGGTTTTAACGAGGTGGCTTCTCCGGATGGTAAAAAGTCTGTTTTTATTAAAGATTATAATTTATGGGTACGCGATTGGGCTTCGGGACAAGAAACCCAGCTGACTACCGATGGCGTGAAAGATTTTGGCTATGCCACCGATAATGCCGGCTGGAAACACAGCGACCGCGCTATCTTGCAATGGTCGCCCGACTCGAAGAAGATTGCCACGTTTAAACAAGACCAGCGTAAAGTAGGTAACATGTATTTGGTTACCACCAACGTAGGCACACCGAAACTGAGCAGCTGGAAATACCCACTACCCGGCGATAAAGAAATTGCCATGATACATCGCTGCATTATTGAGGTAGACCAGCCCAAGGTAATTATGCTAAAGGTACAACCCGACCCGCACCGGGCTACCTTGAGCGATGATATTTCCAGCAATGGTACTTTTGATGATGTAAACTGGTCGCCCGATGGTTCGCAGCTGGCCTTTGTATCTACCTCGCGCGACCATAAGCAGGAAAAAGTACGCATTGCCAATGCAGCCACCGGAGATGTACGCGAAGTTTTTGAGGAAGTGGTGCCGACGCAGTTCGAATCGGGATGGGACGCCATTAACTGGCGCTATTTGCCTAAAAGCAACGAAATTATCTGGTTTTCGGAACGCGACAACTGGGGACATTTATACTTATACAACGCGCAAACCGGCAAGGTTAAAAACCTGATTACCCCAGGCAATTTTGTGGTGACCCAATTGCTTAAAGTGGATGAAAAAAACAGGCAGCTTTACTTTTTAGGGGGCGGTCGCGAGCCGGGGAATCCATATTTTAGTTACTTGTACCGCGTAAACTTTAATGGTAAAAAGCTCACGCTGCTTACTCCCGAAAACAGTAACCATCAAATCACGTTTTCGCCTACCGAAAACTATTTTGTAGATAACTACTCCAAACCCGATGTACCGGGCGTAATGGTAATGCGCAACCTGAACGGTAAATTGATAGCCACTTTAGCCAAAACAGATATATCGCGGCTGACCGCCACCGGTTGGAAAGCGCCCACGCCTATTACTGTAAAGGCGACCGATGGTAAAACTGATTTGTATGGCCTGATGTTTACGCCAACCCGACTCGACCCGGCAAAAAAGTATCCCATCATTAATTACATCTATCCGGGTCCGCAGGGCGGCAGCGTAGGTAATTGGTCATTCTCAGCAGCACGGGGCGACCACCAAGCATTGGCCGAACTGGGTTTTGTGGTGGTGATGATTGAGGGCACCAGCAACCCGTTACGCTCTAAAAGTTATCATGATATGAACTACGGCCACATGTCTGAAAACACCTTGCCCGACCAAGTGAGCGGCATGCAGCAACTGGCGCAAAAATACCCGTACATTGATATTAACCGTGCCGGCATCTGGGGGCACTCGGGAGGCGGCTTTGCCACCGCAGCAGCGATGTTCCGCTACCCTGATTTCTTTAAGGTAGGCATCTCCGAATCGGGTAATCACGACAACCGTAACTATGAAGACGACTGGGGCGAACGCTATATCGGTTTAGAAACTAAAGATGCCAACGGCAAGTCGAATTACGAAGACCAGGCCAACCAGAACTTCGCCAAAAACCTCAAAGGCAAACTGATGCTGGCTCATGGCATGATGGACGACAACGTGCCGCCATACAATACCCTGCTGGTGGTAGAAGCGCTCGAAAAAGCCAATAAAGATTATGACCTGGTGATTTTCCCGAACAGCGCACATGGCTACGGCCCGTACAGTACTTACATGATGCGCCGCCGCTGGGATTATTTTGTACGCAACCTTTTAGGCGCTGAGCCGCCAAAAGAGTATCAGTTTAAAAGATAAAGTTTGATTGGTGTAGCGACAGGTAATTTACTACCGATAATCTAAAGCAGAAAAGCAGCCCTCACGAGCTGCTTTTCTGCTTTAAATTCACTTATTACTGTTTTTTATCAGGTGCTTTATTAATCAAATCCATAAACTGGTCGAGTTTAGGGGTGATGATAATTTGGGTACGGCGGTTTTTAATTTTACCGGCTTCAGTATCGTTACTGGCTACCGGGTTAAATTCGCCACGACCACCTGCGGTTAAACGTTTGGGGTCAACATTATAATTGTTTTGCAGTGCCTGCACCACTGATGATGCCCTTAAAGCACTTAAGTCCCAGTTGTTGCGGATGTTAGGTTTCGAAATCGGCACGTTATCGGTATTACCTTCTACCAGTACATCATAATCTTTGTAGTCGGTTATAATTTTGGCAATCTTGCTCAGGGTTTCACCGGCTTTGTCAGATATTTCGTAGCTACCCGATTTGTACAGCATATTGTCTGACAGCGAAATGTATACTACGCCCTTCAGCACTTGCACGTCTACATCCTTCATTTCTTCGCGGCTCAGCGAGCGGGTCAGGTTGTTGGTTAACACCATATTAAGCGAGTCGCTTTTGTTTTTACTGGCAATTAACTGCTGTATGTATTTATTGGAAGAGTTAATCTCGTCAACCAGTTTGGAGATGTTGGTATTACCCTGGTTAGATGAGGTTAGACATTTATCTAATGCGGCCTGTAAAGCCCGCATATTCGACCGTTCGCCGGCTATCTGGTCTTCCAGGCTTTTTACACGGATATTGGCGTTGGCCAGTTCCTGCTGACTATTTAAAAAGCGTATGTTCAGGTCTTTATGCTTGGTTTGCAAACTATCGTAGTTGGTTTGCAGGGCCGCATATTTTTTGGTGCTTACACAACCTGACACTAAAACAATGGATAATAAGGCCACAGGCCATCTTAAAATTTTCATAGTATCTGATTTTTGATTTAAATAATGAACGTTAGGTTGCCTTTCTACATTACTTAAAGTAACGGCAAACGCTAACTTCTAATCGTAAATTAATTTTGTTTAACAAAAAATCAGCCAAGTGGTTTAATAAGGCAGATGCGGGGCGCCTGCAAGAACTCTTCCTGTGCATTAAAAAAAGCCAGTCAGTACAGGTTGCAATACCTTTAAACCGGCTATTTTATATGGCGACCCGTGGCACTTTTATTGTTAACTTTGTATTGCTTATGCATAAAACGGTATCCAACAAAGGCATTATTGTCTCACTTTTAGTTATTTCCGGTTGGATGACTTCTACCATACTGTTAATGCAATGGCAGGTAAAGTTTAGCAACCCCTTGCTGTACTTGTTCATTTTACTGCAGATGCACTTGTACACCGGCTTGTTCATTACCGCGCACGATGCCATGCATGGCACAGTATCATCAAACAAGACAATCAATAATGCCGTAGGTTACTTAACCACGTTTTTATATGCGGCGTTTTGGTACCCTAAATTGTTAACCAAACACCACAAGCATCACAGCCATGTACATACCGACGAAGACCCTGACTATCACCATGGCAGTTTTTGGGCCTGGTACGTAAGATTTATCCGTAATTATCTTTCGATTTGGCAGGTGGTGTTTATGGCCGCCCTGTTTAACATCCTCAAAATATGGATTCCACAGGCTAACCTGATTTTGTTTTGGGTAGTGCCATCATTATTAAGCACATTGCAGTTATTTTATTTTGGCACTTATCAGCCGCACAAAGGCGAGCATGATAATCCGTATCACTCACGCTCGCAAAAAAAGAATCACGTATTTGCCTTTTTGTCCTGTTACTTTTTTGGTTACCATACCGAGCACCATGCCTCGCCGGGCACCCCTTGGTGGATGCTTTGGAAAACCCGGTGAGATATCTGCAATAACTACACTTTCGGCTTTTTTAAACGGTTTATATGCCAGTAACCCTGATGACTTTACACTCGATTGACAAAGAAATTCAGATATTTGCGGCCTGATGAGTATCCCTTTTGGAGCTCGGCGAATTGATGAAAAAAGGAGTTTTATTAGTTAATTTAGGTACGCCCAATAGTCCGGAAACCCGCGACGTTCGCCGTTACCTCGACGAATTTTTAATGGATGAACGGGTAATCGACATCAACGCTATTAGTCGTACCCTGCTGATTAAAGGTATCATCGTTCCTTTTCGCGGTCCTAAATCGGCCAAATCATATAAAGAGATTTGGACACAGGAAGGCTCGCCATTAATGATTTATACGGTTAAAGTTACCGAAGCTTTAAAGCAGCGTTTAGGCGACGAATACCATGTAGAGATGGCTATGCGCTATCAAAACCCATCCATACAATCGGCTTTTGATAAGTTGCGTGCTGCTCAGGTAACATCCATTCAGGTTATCCCGCTGTTTCCGCAATATGCTTCGGCTTCTACAGGTTCCGTTCATCAAAAAGTAATGGAAATTGTGAGCAAATGGCAGGCTATTCCGAGCATCAGCTTTATTAACTCCTTTTACGATAACGACCTGGTGATTGAGGGCTTTGCCCAAAATGGCGCTAAACGCAATCCTGCCTCATACGACCATGTGTTATTCAGCTTTCACGGCTTGCCGCAACGCCATATGCTTAAAGCTGACGAAACAAAGCAACATTGCCTTAAGGTAGCCAACTGCTGCGATACCATCACCGGCGCTAACCGGTTTTGTTATAGTGCACAATGCCATGCCACCGCCCGCTTAATTGCCGAAAAACTAAACATCCCCAAAGAAAAATATACCCTGACTTTCCAGTCGAGATTGGGCCGCGACCCCTGGATGCAACCCTACACCAGCGAGGTGATAGCCGAACTGGCTAAAAAAGGCGTAAAACGCATGCTGGTATTTTGTCCTGCCTTTGTGGCCGACTGCCTGGAAACCATTTTTGAGGTATCGGTAGAGTATGACGAAGAATTTAAAGCTTTAGGCGGTGAGCATATCCAACTGGTCGAAAGCCTGAACGATTCGCCTATCTGGGTAGATGCTTTGGAAAGATTGGTACGAGAAGGAAGATAATATCTTGCCGCTCTGATGATATCTCCAGTTTAATCGTAATATTCGTTAATCACAATATTTTGCATAATGATGCCTGTAGCGCCCTGGCTTTTTGCCACAAAGCTACGGGCCGCATTACCGGCTGCTAAACGGACCTCGTTGTTCATTAACTGTTCAACTACTCCGTCGAGTTCGGCTTGTGTACTGATGCTGAAACCGGCCCGCAGGCTAATCAAATCAATAGCCTCTTTAAAACGGGTATAATTAGGCCCAAATATGACCGGTAAGCCAAAGGCAGCTGCCTCTAAGGTATTATGTATACCGACCCCGAAGCCCCCCCCGATGTAAGCAATGTCTGCATACTCGTATAAAGAGGATAGCATCCCGATGTTATCAATTACCAAACACTGAAATTTACTGATAGGGTTGCTATTGCTATCTATCTGAGAATAGCGGATAGCTTTACCGGCAGGTAAAACTTGCAGCAGTTTGTTAATTTTATCTTCGCCGATTTCGTGCGGTGCAAAAATAAATTTCCAGTCGGGGTATCGCTTTACTACTGCTGCCAATAAATCTTCGTCGGCCGGCCAGGTGCTGCCTGCAATAAAAACCGGCGATACAGCTTTAAATTCTTCAATCAGCGGCAAAGCTTTAGGGTGAGCCGCATTGGCCCACACCCGGTCAAAACGGGTATCACCACTCAGCATTACTTTTTGAATACCTAAGCCTTGAAGCAGCTGTACCGAAGTAGCATCCTGCACAAAAAAATAGGATACCTTGCTCAGCATTTGGCGGTGTAAACTGCCGTACCATTTAAAAAAGGCCTGCTGCGGCCTGAAGATGGCCGATATTACATACAGCGGAATTTGCTGTTTGTTCAACTCATTAAAATAGTGGTACCAGTATTCGTATTTTGTAAAAATGGCCGCTCCGGGTTTAATAGTATTGATAAACGCACGGGCATTTTTTGCTGTGTCTATAGGCAAGTAATATACATCATCAGCCAAAGGTGTATTTTTGCGTATCTGATAACCAGACGGTGAAAAAAAGGTAATAACGATTTGATACCCAGAATAATTCTGCCTGACGGCTTCCAGCACCGGCCGGCCCTGCTCAAACTCGCCCAATGATGCAAAATGAAACCAGATGCTTTGTATAGCAGGGTTTATCTGCTGTTGCTTGCGGCCATCAACCCATGCCTTTGCCTTTTTGTTGAACAACGAAACACAAAGCGCCAGCAAATAATACAGCCTTATACCAATATTATATAAAATAAGCATCATGAGTAAAACACTTCTATCAAAAAGCCGTAAAAGTAGGCAAATGATGCAAACAATTGGTTAAAAAGCATTCCTGCTATTCAACATTAAATACCTATAATTGCTCAAAAAAACACATTTTGTTATGAAGAAAATATTAGTAACCGGTGGCTTAGGCTTTATTGGTTCGCATACGGTGGTTGAACTGGTACAGTCCGGTTACGAGCCTATCATCATTGACGATTTATCCAATTCGCACATCAGCATATTAGACCAGCTTACTACTATTTTAGGCTTTAAACCTAAATTTCATCAAGTGGATTTATGTGATGAAGCAGCCGTACTTAACCTGGCTACTGCCGAACCTGATGTAACCGGTATCATTCATTTTGCAGCATTTAAGGCTGTTGGCGAGTCGGTACAATTTCCATTAAAATATTATCGTAACAACTTTTACTCGCTTTTAAACCTGCTGAACGCTTACTACGGTAAGCCACTGAATTTTGTATTTTCTTCGAGCTGTACTGTTTATGGTCAGCCAGACCAATTACCTGTTACTGAAGATGCACCTGTAAAAGCGGCCCAATCTCCGTACGGTAACACCAAGCAAATTGCTGAAGAAATTTTGAAAGACATGATTGCCTCGGGCAGCAATTATAAAGTAGTATCGTTACGTTACTTTAACCCGGTAGGCGCCCACGAGTCGGCCTTAATTGGCGAGTTACCTATTGGTGTACCTCAAAACCTGGTTCCGTTTATTACCCAGACAGCCATTGGCAAACGCGAAAAAGTGACCGTATTTGGCGATGATTACAACACGCCTGATGGTAGCTGCATCCGTGACTACATCCATGTAGTAGATTTAGCTAAAGCACACGTAGCGGCCTTAAAGCTAATGGAAGAAGAAAGCTTTAAAGGCTATGATGTGTTTAACATTGGTACAGGCAAAGGCACCAGCGTATTAGAAGTAATAAATGCATTTGAACGCGCAACCGGCGTTAAATTACCTTATACTATCGGCCCCCGCCGTGGCGGCGACGTAGAGCAGGTTTGGGGCGATGTAACCAAATCAGAAAAAGTACTTAAATGGCGTGCCGAGCTTGACGTGGATACCATGATGGCATCTGCCTGGAAATGGGAAAAAGCCATTGCCGAAAAATCGTTGTAATTAAATATATAATGAAGAAAATCATCATTACCGGCGGCGCGGGTTTTATTGGCTCGCATGTGGTACGCAGGTTTGTAAAGTTTCATCCAGAATATCAGATTATCAATTTAGATAAGCTGACTTATGCCGGTAACCTGGCTAATTTGAAAGACATCGAGAATGAGCCCAACTACAAATTTGTAAAAGGCGACATTGTGGATGCCGATTTTATTAACGAGCTTTTTGATATTGAGCAGCCGGATGCAGTTATTCACCTGGCGGCCGAATCGCATGTTGACCGCTCGATTAGTAACCCGCTGGAATTTGTGATGACCAACGTGGTTGGCACGGTAAACCTGCTGAACGCTGCCCGTTACCACTGGAAAGGCCGCTACCCGGAAACCCGTTTTTACCATGTATCTACCGACGAGGTGTACGGTACTTTAGGTGAAGATGGCATGTTTACCGAAGAAACAGCATACGACCCGCATTCGCCATATTCAGCCTCTAAAGCCAGTTCAGACCATATGGTTCGCGCTTACCAGGATACTTATGGTATGGATGCGGTGATTTCTAATTGCTCAAACAATTACGGGTCTTACCATTTTCCTGAAAAACTGATTCCGCTTTCTATCCATAACATTAAGCAAAACAAGCCTATTCCTATTTACGGCAAAGGCGAAAACGTGCGCGACTGGTTATGGGTTGAAGACCATGCCCGTGCAATTGATGTAATTTTCCACAATGCAAAATCTGGCGAAACTTACAATATAGGCGGACACAACGAATGGAAAAACATTGACCTGATTAAGCTTTTATGCGAAATTATGGACAAGAAATTAGGCCGTGAGCCAGGCACCTCTGCCCAGCTTATTACTTATGTAACCGACCGCGCCGGTCATGATTTGCGTTATGCTATTGATGCTACCAAACTTAAAAACGAGTTAGGCTGGACACCAAGCATTACGTTTGAAGAAGGTTTGGAGAAAACCGTTGACTGGTACTTAGCTAACGAAGACTGGCTGAACGATGTTACCTCGGGCCACTATCAGCAATATTACGAAGAGCAGTATGCCAGCCGCTAACTAAAGCTGCATCTGTAATTTATAAAAAAGCAGGCGTTTTAAAAACGACCTGCTTTTTTTGCATTATACTCCTGTAATACGCTGTAATAGCTTAAAAATTACGCCTGATTTTGTTTATTTGTATTCACTCACATATTAATGATGTTTACCCCTAATAAACGCTTTTTAACCGTTGCTTTAATTGCTCTTGGCAGCCTCACCGCCTCTGCTCAGTTGATGCAGAAGAAACAGGAATTTACCCGTGCCGATACTTTAAGAGGTATGCTTACGCCCTTGCGCACCTGTTACGATATCAATTATTATCATTTAGATACTAAGTTTGATATTGATAAAAAATACATCAGCGGCAGCAACCTGTTTAAGTTTACGGCCACGCAAAATTTCACCAAACTGCAATTTGATTTATACGATAACCTGAAGGTAGAAAAAGTAGTTTATAAAGGCCAAAACTTGCCTTTTACCCGCGAGTATCATGCCGTATTTGTAACCTTTCCGAAGGTTATTAAAAAAGGTAGCCGTGATGAGTTTACCGTTTATTATTCGGGCAATCCAACCATTGCTAAGCGTGCTCCCTGGGATGGCGGCGTCGAGTTTAATACCGACTCGCTGGGTAAGCCATGGGTAGCTACGGCATGCCAGGGCGCAGGTGCCAGCCTTTGGTGGCCAACTAAAGACCACCAGGCCGACGAGGTTGACAGCATGCTCATCAGCATCAGTGTACCTACCGGGTTAAAAGATGTATCGAACGGGCGGTTACGCAAAACCACTACCCTGCCTGATGGCTATACCCGGTTTGATTGGTTTGTAGCCAATCCTATCAATAATTATGACGTAGCTGCCAACATTGGCGATTACGTACATTTTAATGATACTTACGATGGCGAAAAAGGCAAATTGACATTAGATTACTGGGTACTGCCCTACCACGAGCAACTGGCCAAAAAACAATTTGCTGCTAACGTGAAGCCTATGCTTAAAGCCTTTGAACACTGGTTTGGTCCTTACCCATGGTATGAGGATGGCTACAAGCTGGTAGAAACACATCACTTAGGTATGGAGCACCAAAGCGCTGTAGCTTATGGCAACAAATACCGCAACGGTTATTTAGGCCGCGACCTGTCGGGCACCGGCCGGGGCTTAAACTGGGACTTTATCATCGTACACGAAAGCGGGCACGAATGGTTTGGCAACAACATTACCTCCAAAGACCTGGCAGATATGTGGATACACGAAAGCTTTACCAATTATTCTGAGTCGCTTTTTATAGAAAGCCTATATGGCAAGCAGGCAGGTTTAGAATATGTGCAAGGTACTCGCAAAAATGTGAAAAACGATGAGCCGATTATTGGCCCCTACAATGTAAACAAAGAAGGTTCGGGCGATATGTATTACAAGGGCGGCAACATGTTGGGTACCGTTAGAGCTGTCATTAACGATGACACTAAATGGCGCAAAATATTGCGTGGCCTCAATTCAACCTTCTATCATCAAACGGTAACTACGCCTCAAATTGTTAATTATATCAATCAGCAATCGGGCTTAAACCTTACGCCGATATTTGACCAATATTTGCGCTATACAAACATCCCCACTCTTAATTTAAAATTTGAAAATGGCAAGGTTTACGCCAAGTGGGCCGCTGATGTTAAAAACTTTAACATGCCTATCAAGGTGCGCGTTAAAGGAGGCGAGTATCAGTTTATTAAACCTACTACTACATTTGCCCCTATCAACTTACCAGGCGCTACTAAAGGCAATCTGGAGGTAGATACACTGGAGTTTTATGTAAACGTTGATAAAGGAGCTTAATCAGGTATTTTTATATCGACAAAAGTGATGTTACAGTCTACGCAACATCACTTTTGTCGATATGAATTATAAAATTATCGGTCATTAAAAATCCCTTCCGAAGTCATTGCTACTCTTTTCATGCTCCGGTCAATGTTGTAATAAAGTCTGTCAATACAAACCGAACGACTGAAACTATTGCCATCTCGCTCTATCACACCGTTGTGATAAATAAAATACCACTTGCCTTTAAACTCCACAATGGCATGGTGATTAGCTCCGCAATTACCGGCAACTTCATTTAAAATACCCTTGTATTGGTAGGGGCCTTCAATATTTTTAGCCATAGCATAGGCAGTTTTTTCGGGCAGGCCAGAGGCGTACGAAAGATAGTAATTGCCCTTGTACTTGTGAATCCAGGGAGCTTCCTCAAACTTTAAACCCGGGAAATCGACTTTATTTATCTTTCCATCAATTTCAATCATGTTGCTTTTGAGTTTGGCATAATAGCACACGCCATTTCCCCAAAATAACCAGGCCTGTCCGTCATCATCAATCATTACTGATGGGTCAATGCAGGTCCAGTAATGTTTAGAAGCAAAGCAATCGGCATTAGTAAGTAGCGGCTTGCCTATAGCGTCTTTATAAGGACCTTGAGGGCGGTCGGCCACGGCAACGCCAATACCCGAACCATCCGTACTGACGTACCAGTAATACTTACCGTTACGCTTAATTGCTTGCGAAGCATAGGCCTTGCCGGTTTTGTCCCAACTAAAATCAGTTATTTTGAGCGGCGTGGGGTACTCGGTCCAGTTTTTCATATCGGTGGTCGAAAACACGCACCAGTCTTTCATCTTATAACCCGTTTGCCCACCGGCAAAATCATGCCCGGTAAACAGCCACAAAGTATCCCCTTCCACAAATGCTGCCGGATCGGCCGTAAACCTATGCCGGATGATAGGATTGCTTGTTGCCTTAAAATGAAACAATGAATCCTTAGCGGATTGAGCGTTGGACACATCAGGTTTAAACAAGCAACCGATTACTGCTGCTACTATTGATAGCTTTTTTAGCCGAAAAAAATTCATTCTGATTTAATTAAAGGTGATGTTGGTTTTCCAATAACCAGCTAAACGTTCAGCTTCCTTACGGGTTAAGTGTATTACTGCACCATGTTTGGGAGAACTAAAATTAGTGGTCTTCATTACACCTTTATTAAAATGACCTAAATTTTGAAAATGTACAAAGTCGGTAGTTTCGCTAAAGCCCATATTATTAGGTTTCACGCTAAATACATCATACATCAGTATCCACTTTTGCTCACCAATGCGCTTAAAAACTGTAGGAGCCTCACAAGCTCCGGGTTCGGGATCAACCCAGGTAGAATCATATTGGTAACCACGAATTAACGTGCTGGAGATAGCTTGTTTTACACCCGATGAGCCTTTCTCCCACGCCACATACATCAAACGATATTTATCACCTACCTGGGTTATATCGCCATCAATGCACGACTGATTGCCAGGATACTTGAAAAGCAGTTCGGGCCGGGTATCAAAACTGGTGAAACTTTTATTCATATAGGCGTAATAAAGCTTATTAGTACCATTACCAAAATGCATAGTAAAATACATCATCATTTTGTTGCGCTTTTTGTCCCAAATCAGCTCAGGCGCCCAGGCACAACCAATGCTATCCAACTCAGGATAAGCGCGATCAACCCGCAGAACGGTATGCGACCAGTTCAACAGGTCTTTTGATTTTAGTAACACTATTCCGCGATTGTTACCCCAGCCAAACTGCTTACCATCCCGCTCCCACTCGGTATTTCTTAAGCCTGCTTTTTGAGCATAAATATGCAGGTCGGTAAGGGCCATATAAAACATCCCGTCCGGTCCGCGATAGATATAAGGATCACGTATTCCTTTTTGCTCGGCAATAGTATCTCCTGCTATAATGGGATTTCCGTTGTTTACGTCGGTAAAGCTATATCCATCCCTACTTAGCGCAAAATGCAGGCTATGTGTTTCATCTTTAAAATAAACCATCAGGTAAGCTGCCATATCTTTCTCTGACAAAACAGCTTTCTTTTTTTGTGCGACGACCTTTAAAGTTGATATAGTAGCTAAAATTAAAAGCAATTTATTAAACATATTTCTTTAATCTTTTATCGTTTTGTCAACCTCACACCTTCATGTGTTGGTTTTACTGGTTTAATGCTACCATCGCTGTCAAACTCCATTTTGTCTATACAAACCTCGCGGTTATAGCCTGCATCGTCGCCCATGTTAATGCCATTCGGGTACTCAAACCGGTGATAAACGATATACCAGTCATCTTTACCGGGGATTTGCAACACCGAATTATGCCCGGTGGCATAAATCCCAGATGCAGTATCTTTTTTTATCACTATATTTTTTTCGGGTAGAGTAAGAGGCCCCAGCGGAGATTTTGCAGTAGCATACCGCACACGGTAATTAGGGCTACGGGTATCATCTTCAGACCACATAAAATAATAAGTCCCCTTACGATAAAACACGTAAGTGCCTTCTCTAAAAGTACTGCCTGGTTTAAACAGCGTAGTTGTTTCTGGCTTTACAGAAACCATGTCTTCATTCAACTCTACGCCAGCCATAAAGCCGTTGCCCCAGTATAAATAGCTTTTGCCGGTTTTGGGGTCAGTAAATACATCCGGATCAATATTCTGACCTCCGTTTACACCTGCAGGAAGCTTATCAATTAAAGGCTTGCCCGAGTCAACAAACGGCCCGGTGGGCGAGTTGGCTACGGCAACACCAACTTTTTGAGCAGCAGTGAAATAATAAAAGTACTTATATTTTCCGTTTACCTTCTTTTCTTCGATGCAGGGTGCCCAGGCATTTCTGCTTGCCCACTGTACGTCTTTTCCAAGCTCCAAAATTTTGCCTTCATCTTTCCATGTCCGCAAATCTTTGGATGAAAACGTTTTAAAATAAGTTCCGATCCAACCTTTAAAACCATCGCTGGTAGGGTATATATAATATTTTTTGGTTTGATGTGAGTATAAAACATCAGGATCAGCATAGTGTCCGACCAAAACCGGGTTACCAGGTTTACTTGCCTGCGCCGAAGCTTTATTGTGGAAAAACGATAGGCTTATAAAAAGTAAAGCCGTTGCATATTTTAGCATATATATCATTTAAAATGAGTGTTTATTCCTAGAGCATTCGTTGTTACAATACGTAGCAACGAACTTTAAATCACAGTTACCATCTGCACCTTTAATGCTGACAGCCTGTCCAAAATCACCTTTATTTTCATATTCCTCTACCAAATTCAGCGATGCATTTCAGGATTGCTGTTAGGTTAATTGCGGTAAAAATAAACTACATCTTAATGTGCATACAGGATTACAAAATTTAGATAAGATGTCTCCGTGTTCGAAACCATGTCCAAATCAACACCGTTAGGCGCATTGGAAATGACAAACGCTAAATTATGAGGCTATGATCGCTTGACCCTACACAAACAATTCGATTTCAGGGGGTAAATCAGTCAATTTGTGCCGGTGCGAAATAAAGCCCTGCTTTCCTTTCTACTATCAAGATTAAAATTATGCTTTAGCCAGCGTCAGATATAGGGACATGAGCATTTTAATCCAACTCATTCGCTATCGGGTACTTTACGGTTAAAAAGAATTTTCTCAAAATTTTGATACTACATCTAAGGTGGGCGCATCTATCTTTATCTATAGGCGAGCCAATAACTACTTAATCACACTACGGGGGCAAATAGCTATAAACCGGATCGACTGTAGTAGCTTACCACGCCAACAATTCAGCTTTACTAAATCCCTAAGAATTTTTCTGCGAAAATGTATAAATAGCACTTGCCATACAGAAGGCAGTTGTTAGGCTGTTGTGCATGACAAATACAGAAATACTTTAGTGAATAATTAATTGATGCCGGCGCCATGTGAATAGGTCCGGACATCAATCCGGTTATAATTTTACGTTAATTGCGCTGCCGTTGTAGGCAACCGTTTTAACAGCATTGTTAGTTTCCATACCGGTGTTAGCACCCGGTGTAACGATACAAATTTTAAATTTACGTGAAGCCAGCATGCCCTGGAATTTTCCTTTACGTGCGGCTATGGTTAGCTGCTTGCTGGCATCATTCCAGCGGAATTCAATAGTGCTGTAAGCGCCTTTTTCGTAGTTGTAATTGTCTTTTTCGTCCTCGTACAGTGTAAAGCTGCCGTTTGCACCGGGATAAATGCGCAACTCCAGATTATCCCAGCTTTTTTCGCCGGAATACTGCACGCTTGGCCCCCATGGTAAAACAGAACCTGCTTTTACGTATAACGGAATGATGTCTTTTGGAACTTCTTTATCTATAGTTTGTCCACCTTTATGTTTTTGGCCGGTCCAGAAATCCCACCAGTCGGCTCCGGCAGGTAAGTATACAGGCCAGGTTTTAACATTGGGCTTAGTTACCGGCGTTACCATAACAGAGCGGCCAAACATGTACTGACTTCCCAAGTCGTGCGTTTTAGCGTCGGCAACAAAGTCCATAATTAACGGGCGCATAAAAGTGCCATCATTATGCGATACGTCCCACGAGGTACTGTAGTTGTATGGCAACATGCGGTAGCGCAGGTTAATCATCTTTTCCTGCCCGTCATAACACCAGTCGCCACGGGTGCCGAAGTTGAATATCTCGCGTGGCACGTCGGTACCATGTGAGCGCATCATGGGGCAAAAGGCACCAAATTGCATCCAACGCAAATACAATTCCTGAAACTCCGGATTTTTTGCGCCGCCACCGTTGTTCCATCTTCCGGCAAAAAAACCGCCGATGTCGCTGTTCCAGTTAGGTATACCCATGAGGGTATAGTTAAGCGCTGCCGGTATTTGCTTTTGCAGCATTTCCCAGGTAGAGCCCACATCTCCGCTCCAAGTATTTGAGCCGTAGCGCTGCTGCCCAACAAAGCCTGAGCGGGTTAACAATACCACCCTTTTATTTTGGTTAGTTACCTTTTGATGAGTGGCAATACCACTGTTATGCATGATAGAAAATGCATTTTTTACACTGCGGTAAGAACCCAAATGCGTTGGCAAATCAAAATCCGAATCTTTGACGTTGATATGGTCGGGTTCGGTTGAGTCGAGCCACCAGCCATCATTATTGATAAAACTAAATATCCGTTGATTTAAATACTTCCAATAGATGTTTAGCGCTTCAGGGTTGAATACATCATAAGGGCGGGCACCGCTTTTTGGCGGCCAGGTATCAAAGTTGATAATCATTTTTTTGGCATCCAGTTCCTTACGCTGGTCTGTTTTTGGGCCAAAGCCCGGCCAGGTAACAATCATCAGCTTGGCGTTAAGTTTATGTATTTCGTCAACCCATTTTTGCGGCTGCGGGAAACGTTCAGGGTCAAAATGTTGCGAATTCCAGGCACTATCTGTACCGTTGTATTCCGGCCAGTATCGCCAGTCCTGTATCATCACGTCAATGGGAACTTTCAATTCGCGATACTTTTTAAGCACATTCAAGCTTTCGTCCTGGTCTTTATAACGCTCTTTGCTCTGAAAAAAGCCGTAAGCCCATAACGGCAACATCGGTGCTTTACCGGTTAGGCTGCGCACTTCTTTTATAACCCCATCAGCGTTTTTACCGTACATAAAGTAGTAATCGGCACAATGCCCCAGGCTTTCAAAAGATAAATCGCCAGGCTTGTCGGCAAAGTCGGATATCGAATAATTGTCCCAGTAAACGCCATATCCTTTGGCCGACATAAAGTAAGGAGAAGACGTAAAGGTGTTTTCGTTTTTTAAATGATAGGAGCCATTACGCCGGTTAAATTTGTTGTCCATAATTTGGCCAACACCGTAAATGGGCTCAGTTTTATCCAGCACAAACGAACCTTTAACTGTATACGAAGGAGTGCCGGCATCATTTTTTGGTGTAAAGGTAGTGGTACTGTCTTTCAATAATTCCTGGCCTGCCTTGTTGTAAAATACAATGCGGCCATTGGTTTGATTTATGGCAACCTTTAAGTCGGATGATTGTAGGATGAGCTGTTGCCCGTTTTTACTTTGAGCAACCTTAACACTCTCCGGGGTTTTGATGACCACCAGACTTTTCTTTTGATAAGGCTTGTTTGATGGAGTTTTATACACCCGTACAATAGACGGCGTGTAAAACTGAACTTCAACATCGGCATTACTCAACCTTACTTTTGCAACCGGGTTATTTTTTGAACCCTGTGCCATAGCGGTTGAAATGGTAAGCAGCAATGCTACCGCACCTGCCCATTTCTTTTTTGTCATAAATACGTTTATTTGGTAGAGCAAATGTATAACCGGCGCTTAAAAACAACTACCACTTATGTTGAAACTTTTAACAAAATCGTTGAAATATCAATTGTCAGCAGCTTTTTTAGGTTGTTTTAACGATGCAACATACTGCGAAGGCGTTATCCCGAATTCTTCCTGAAAACATTTAGTTAAATAACTGGATGTGTTAAATCCAACCTGGTCGGCCACCTCGGCAACGGTCAGTCCCTCTTCTAAAAGTTGACTTGCGCGTTTAAGCCTCACCGACCTGATAAAGCTGGTTGGTGTTTTACCTATCACATGAACCAGCTTGCGGTACAAACCCGTACGGTCCATCCCCATATCCCGGCTCAGTAACTCAACGGTGTAACCCGGGTTGTTGATGTTACTTTGCACAAAGCTTAAGGCGCGCTGCAAAAGCTTTTCGTCGGCAGCAGTTAACAGGCTATCGGTGCTATCAACGGCTTTGCCCCCTTTTTGCTGGTGCTGTTGTTTACGCTCTTCTTGTGTGTTTAATAATCTGCGCATATTAAACAGCAGCACATCCATATTTAAATCGTTCTCGGTGGCATCTACCGGCGCAAAAACATCTTTAGACAACTGGCTGATTAACTCCTGAAGATCGAGCGCGTTGTTTTGAATTTCTTTGAGCTGCAATTTCAACCGGCCCTCATCCGTATGTTTCAGAATATTATCTAACGGATTTATAATTTGTGTTAGCGGCTCTTTGATTTCGGCGTTGACGTTGGTAAAAAATGCGACTTTCATTTGGTCGAGCTTTTCTTTCTGCTCGCGGATGAGCTTCGCCCGCTTTTTATTCAAATAGTATCTGATACCGACAGCGATTGCACCAACAATAAAAACAACATAAATGAAGTAAGCCCAACTGGTTTGCCAAAATGGTGCTTTAACCACTATTTTTATCTCTGTATAGTTATTTTGCCAGTTACTGTTGTTATTAGCTGCCCTTACTTTAAAATAGTAAGTACCCGGTTTGATATTGGTGTAACTAAAGCGCCCATTACCATTTGCCGATTTTAACTCCTGCTCCTTTTCGTCAATACCCACCAGCTGATACCGGTAGTAGGTTTGTGTTGGATTAACATAGTTTAACGCAGAAAACTCTAAAGTGAAAAAGTTTTGGTCGTGGTTGAGTGTGATGCTTCGGGTATGCAGCAATACATCTTTTAGAACGATGTTACCGTTGTATTTTACCCCGCTTTTTACTTCTTTGTTAAACAGCAAAAAATCAACAAATAAGGGAGGTGCCTGGCGTTTAGGCATATTGCCATTACCAGCGGGCAAAACGTTAAAACCATCAGTGCCACCCCAGTACAGGCTACCATTAGAAGCCCGGTAGACCGACCGTGCCCAAAACTCATTGGCAATAACTCCATCAAAACGGTTAAAGCCCGAAAATGAATACGTTGCTTTCCCCTTGGTATCTTTGCCGAATTGAATGCGTGAAAGCCCTCCTGAGGTTGAAACCCAAACAGCACCATCAGGCTTTTGCAGTATGGACTGGATGAAATTATTAATCAGGCCATCGGTCGTATAAAACGACCTGATTTTTTTCATTTCCGTATTCCAAAGTTGCAGTCCATCTTGCGAGCCCAGCCATATTTGTTTGTCGCGGTCTATAAATATGGCATTATAATCCTTGTTATCAGGCTTAAATCTGATTTTACGGGTTTGCGTATTGTAGATAAAAAAGCCGCCGGGACAAATGCCAACCAGCAATGTTTTATCAATGACTGCCGTTTGAAAAACGTTTCGGTAGATGTCTGCTTTACTAACTTCATCCTGCTGGTAAATGCCTGTTCGCTTGTTAAATATCCCGAACCCGGTGCCATTAGTACTGAGCACAAGTGTAGAATCGGTGTAGGCAGTTATGGCCTGGATGGCACGCGGCCCGAATGGATAGGCGCGAATGTTTCGGGTGGAGGCATCCATATGAAACAAGCCTTGCGCATCCGTACCTATCCATATGCCGTTCTTACTGTCGCGGAACAGGGCGGTACACATCATATTACCGCCGGCTGGCAGCCTTTCAATGTTACCAGTGTATGGGTTGTAAACAAAAAGCCCTTGCAAAGTGCCTATCAAAACACTTCCGTTACCCATATCGGTGAAAGCTGTCACGTTAAGAGTAGCCCCATCGGCCAGCTGGAAAAGCGACTTACCTACGTTTTTAAATTTGAACCTATCGGGATGATAATATAGTAATCCGCGATTAACCGTGCCCAGCCACATGCCGCCCTGATTGTCATGAAAAATAGTGCTTACCTCGGTGCTGATGACCTGCCCATCAACCAACCGCAGCTTGGGTATAAACTCTTTGCTGCTAAGCCCGGCATCAAACTTCCAAATCCCTTCGCTGCCGCTAACCCATATGTTTCCGTCGAGCCCAACCGAAAGGTAGTTAAGCCATTTTTGCGTCTGTAAAATGGTGGTCCACTTTTTATGAGCAAAATCATAACTCAGCATGGCTCCACCGCCCGCACCATTACGCAGTTGAAAAAACTGATGCTCGGCAGGTATCACAAAAGAGGTAGCGCCATATTTTGAACGCTGGTCTGCACTCAATGACTGCTGACGGTACAACTCCCTGCCCGACAGCATATCAAAGCAAACCAGTACGCCCGAACGGTAAAACAGGTAGAGTTTTTGGTTAAGCACGGCCAGGTCATACACTTGGTCTGTATTTCCGGGCAATCGCGAAACTTGTCGTGCAAAAAGCTTCGGTTTGGTTTTGCCTTCTGGTAAATAGTATAAGTCATCGTTACCGGTTACTATCCAAACCCGGTGGTCTTTATCCATAAAGAAATCACTGATGGATGATTTGATACCTAAAGAATGGAGCAGGCGTTCGGGGGCATCTACAAAGCGCTCGTGGTTTACATCAATAATAAAAAGCTGGTGGTAGTTTTTAAGCCACAGGTAGCCATTGGCACCCATGTAAACATGATGAAAACCAGTATAGCCCGAAAGCTTGAGACTATTTTTTTCGTTATAGTGCAGGTACTCAAACTTGGCACCGTCATAAATATTAATCAGCCCCTGGGTGATGATAGCCATCCTGCCATCGGGTAGCTGGGCAATATTGCGTACCTGGTTACCCGACAACCCGTTATTAACGTCTACCGGTGTAAACGCATAATCGGGAGCGGCACAAACCGACAACCAGTTGCAGCAACAAAATAAAAACACAAGAAAGAGGCGCATGAGTAAACGCGTTTGGCTTATCTTATAAAACTGCAATATAGCGTTATTAGCGAAAAAGCGACAGGGATTGAACAGCGTCCATAAAGTATATCTTTTTTTTTGACGCTTATTTTAGTAAGATAAAGTACTGATATACTGCCTAATCAGCATCAACAGAAATTCAATTCAACCTACTAAAGTATCAGACTTGTGGCATTACTACTTCGTCCGTGTGTTTAGGTGGTAATGCTTCATCGGCTAATACAGCTATCTGCTGCTCCAACTTACGTATATTCAGCATCCGGAGCACTAAAGCACATAGTGCCATCATTATAGCAAAAAACATAAAAGAAACCTCCCAGCTAAACCGCGTTTTGACCGGACTGATTAAGGCAGCGCCAATCATCGACCCTACGGCACCGATAGTCATGTAAAAAGTAAACTGACTGGCCGATACCCGCTTGGAGCAGCACTGCATGGCTATAGCAAACACACCTATTTTAGCAAAGGCATTTACCCAACGGTAAACGATGATATATCCGTAAATAAAAGTGGGGCTTTTCCAGTAAGCCGTAAGTACACTTAACAATAACGTTTGAATCAGGATAAAGGCGAAATAGATATAAATCATGCGCTTGATGCCAAACCTTTCAATAAGCCAGCCGCCTAACAAAATACCGGCAATACCGCCGGTTAAATCGGCCATAGCAAACGCGTTAGAGTAGTAAACGTGTGTCCATCCGGATACTTTAACGGCGAAAATAGGTAGTAATTTTTCGAAATAATTGTACGCCCCCTGCGACATTAATAGCAGCAATGCCAGCAAGAAAGAGTTTTTTAAACGGAACGCCATATACAGCGACCGGTACATAGCCAGCCAGCTGTTAATCTGATTTTCTTCATTTAACGGGCTTGCCTTGCCGGCCGACCATGGCCATAACCTTTCAACAGGTTGCTCACGGATCAGCATCGGTACCAGGGTAACCAGCCCAACCATCACGGCAATGGTTCCGGTAGATACCATGAAATTATATTTTTCGAGCAGCCAGGTACTTATGGCCAAGGCAAACGAACTACCAATCATGCGGGCACCGCCCATAAAAGCGTTCGCACGGGCCTGCTCTTCGGCCGGGATGGTATCAACAGCCAATCCATCTGTTGCCGCATCCTGTGCCGCGCCAAAAACAGAGACTAAAAAGCCTCCGGCTACCAATAGTTGCAGATGGTTAAGCGGGTCTTTAATCATGGCCATCACCATTAAACTGGCAAACAAGCCTAACTGGCAAACTATAACCCACGGCCTTTTACGCCCCATAGGCAAAAAGGTGTACCGGTCCATCAGTGGAGCCACAAAAAACTTAAACGTCCAGGGTAAGGCACAAGCTACGTCAAAGGCACCTATCTCGGTTACAGTCTTATTGTTCATGGCCATCCAGGCCGGTATACCAATAAATAATATACCCATGGGTAAGCCCTCGGCAAAGTATAAGGCAATAAAAGTAAAATACCTTACCCACGACCGGCCTGCCAGCGAAATGACTTTATTGCTCTCCATCACCGTTAAATCTATGATTTTATACTTTGCTTAATGTTATGCCCTTTTTAAAATTACTCTTGTATCACTCGGATTACCGATAAAAACTCACGGAAATACAGTCACCTTAGTAAATTGGTTAGGCAATGGCTTAGGCACATTGGGATTGGTGTTAATTTCCGTTTGCGGATAAATAAAGCGCTGCGGTTTATTGGTGCCACTATAAAGCGGAATAGGTAGTTGTATTACAGGCACAGCACTGGCCAAGCGGCGATAATCATTAAAAGCTTCGTACTGCATCAGCAAAATAATATATCGCTGACTAATAATTTCATACAGCAACGCGCTTTGAACGGTGGTAAATCTTGTAGGATTAGCAAGCCCCGTAGCACCAAAATCAGCTAAAGCGTAAGCATCATACCGCCGACCTGTAGCCGAAAAGCTTTTACCGTTGATAGTGCCTGCCGCCAGTCCTGTTCGTACTCGGTTAAGTGCCGTCAATGCATCATCATTGTTTCCGCTCCGCGCCAGGGCCTCGGCTAAAATAAGCTGCGTTTCGTAATAAGTTATAATAGGCTGATAAGCGTTAGCGGTAAAAGCGCCGTCAACCGTATTGCCATCTAAACTGGTGGTTGAGGTAATGCCCGACCTAAAATAGAAATTATACAGCGCCGTTTCATCTGTTTTGATATTGGCCGACCGGATGCGCGACTGCATCAGTTTTGGCAGATAAGCGCCATCAAACCCGGCATCGCCGATTCGGGACACAGCAAAAAAATCGTAATTCTGGTTTACATCCACCCCGATACCTGTGCCATGAGGCACCAGCATATCGCCATCCATGCCGCTGATGCCTGCCTGGGCAGAAGTTATAGCCTGTGCATAATTACCAGTATGTAAGTACAACCTGGCTTTCAAACTATTAGCAACCGCCCTCCACTTTCTCACATCTCCTTTAAACATAAAGTCTTTAGACGGATAAGCGGAACCGGTAGCAGCAGACAGATTAGTAATAGCATCACTTAAAACCGACTGTAAAGCGCTGTAGACATCTGTTTGCTTATCAAACACGGGTGTTGGATATTGAGTGCCGTTAAAGGCTTGGCTGTAGGGCACATCGCCATACAAATCGGTAGCCTTGGCAATAGCTAACGCCTCAACTACCTGTCCTATGCCTTTAGCCCATTGGTTATTAATAGCCGTAGCTTTAGTTTGCATTAACCGGGCCTGACCAGCCACCGGGTACAACGGGCTCCAGGTAAAATTCTGTGAGGATACAATATATTGTGCAAAACCCAGATGGGCACGGGCTAATCCGTTTAACTCACCGGCCCACATAGAGGCTATACGCACATCGGTATCTTCGTGCAGTAATGATACACCCAATAAGGTGCCTCCCATTAAGGTAGGTAAATCTACATCGGTTACCGCGTTAGGGTTGTTGTTGATATCGGGCGTATCTAATAATTTTTTGCAGCTGCTTAACAAACTGATTTGCAGTGTTGCCAGGATGAGCAGAGCGAGAGAAAACTTTTTCATGAACGAATATTGTATAGGCTGCCTAATAAGCATTAATACCTGATTTGAATTGAAAACAAGAATGAACGTGTAT
>CAXYKR010000200.1:0-2786 GCA_964277815.1 uncultured Mucilaginibacter sp.
TTGCAGATTGCCGGATAGGGCAGGCATTATAAATGCCAGGCGCTGTTTGCGGTCGGTGTTTTTGATGCGTTCCTGCTGTTCCTGCAAAATTGTGGTCGGCGTGTCACTCCTTAAAGCCAACGAGGACGCCAGCGAGGTATAATCATCTTCAGAAAGCTTAACACCCGCCGGTGGCTGCTGTTGTTTCCAGATTTGATAAAGATTGTTGTAGGCTTCCTTGCTCAGAAAAACATCCTGATAGGCCCTGAATAATATTTTTTTATGATTGGGCTGCGACTGCTGTGCCATGGCTTGCCACAAAGCATTCTCGAGCGAGACTGACAACTCTTGCCGTACCGAAGGTTTTATAAAATTCCAATAAATTGAGGTCAGGTAGCCGGTAATCAAGCGCAGGTTCATCTCGTCTTTTTCCTGGGTAAGCCCCTGGGTAAAAATCTGCAATAGTTCCTGCGGTTTTAGATAGCGCCCGGCCAGCATATTTTCATAAGTGGTAATGTAAGCAGATGCTCTTTGCAATGCGCCAGGTATGCGATATAGGGCAGGCAGCATTTGTTTATCTGTAGGGAATAAGCCGTAACCGATGCCGCTGCTGTTAAATAAAATGTAGTCTGGTTTTTCCGAGCCGATGGCTTCTTTGAGGCTGATATCGGCACTCGTCATATTCACATTGATAGTTTTGACACGGTTAGGATAGACCAACGTTACCTCGAAAGCCTGCGGCCATGTCCGGGCGGCGCCGGTTTCGGGCCTTTGGCTAATGGCGAAGCTGCTGATTTTGCCGGACTGGTAATCCACTTTATAGTCAAATACAGGTCTGCCGGGCTGGTTTACCCAAACCTGGTTCCATCGGTACAGATTAACTGAAGTATGCTTGCTTAAAATAGCAATCAGGTCAGGCCAGGTAGCATTACTGTACGAAAACTTTTTAAGATATTCCTGAATACCTAACCTGAAGTTTTCTTTACCCATCAGCATCTCCAGTTGCCGCATCATGATAGGGGCTTTGTGATAAATGATATTACCATACATCGAACCCGCCTCTTGCAGGTTATCCAGTTGCTGGCGGATGGGGTTGGCGCCTGAAGTACGGTCAACACCGTAAGCGGCGGGGTAATGGTCTTGCAAAAACTTAACGTTAAAGGTTTCGCTGCCCATCATTTTTTCGGTCACCTTGTCGGCCATAAAGTTGGCAAACACCTCTTTCATCCACACATCATTAAACCACTGCATGGTCACCAAATCGCCAAACCACATGTGGGCCGTTTCGTGCGAGATGAGGTTTGCCCGGCTGATGAACTGGTCTTTGGTAGCGCCATCGTCTAAATACAAGCTCGATGCCTTGTATTGTACCTCGCCCGGATGCTCCATGCCGCCAAATTGAAAATCGGGTATGGCCACAAATCCAACCTTCTGAAAAGGATAAGGAATGCCCGTCCACTGCTCCAGAAAGCTGAGTGCGTTTTTATGTGCGATGAAAATGGAATCGGTGCTGAGTTTAACCTTGCTCGAATCTGTTTCGCGGTGTAAAAACTCGGCAGTACGGTTGCCCACCGATTGTTTAATTGATGTGTATTTGCCGGCAGTAAACGAGAAAAGGTAAGTACTCAGTTTATCCGAATTGGCAAAGGTTACTGTTTGCGCAGCTCGCCCATTTACAGGTTGAATGCTCAATGTTTTACCGTTTGAAAGCGCGTTCCATCCGTTGGGGATAGTCAGCGTTAACAAAAAGTTGGCTTTTAAATCGGGCTGGTCAAAAGACGGAAAAGTGTTGCGGGCATGGTCCGGTACAAGAAGTGCATAAAGATATTCGTCGTTACGATTGAGCGATTCGTTACCTGCCGTGAAAACCAACTCAATTTCATTGTTTCCGGTTTTAAGTAATCGGTTATCAATCACCAAATGTTCCTGTTGCAGGTTAATGGTGGTAGCTTTTTGATTAACGATAACTTTCTGGACAAAACTGGCCGGCTGCTTAAAATCGAGCTGCAAGGGCTGAGTATTTTGCTTTAACACAAAACTTATTTTTTCCTGACCCTGAATGGCCGACGTTTTTTGAGTCGGAATGTTTAAACGGATATCGTATTGCAGGTTGCTGATTGCTCTGCTGCGGTATTGGGCTAACTTGTAAGACACGCCGCTCTCGATAGCAACGGGCTTTATGCTTTGCGCAACAGCCGAGCCAGCAGTAAGTAAAGCAATGACAGAAAGACCAACAGAAAATTTATAGAACATTTTTTTGAGTGATATTAAGAATCAATTAATTGTGCGATGGCACCATAGCTCATCCAGGTCATGGTAAGCACCACGGCAGCGCCGAGAATGGTTAACCACAAAGGCTGGCGGTAGGCACCAACAATCCGATACCGATAGGCGGCCACCAGCATGGTACCCAGGGCCAGTGGTAAAATTAAACCGTTAATAGCGCCAACGGCAACCAGAATACCTATGGGCTTGCCAATGAGCAAAAATAACCCGCAGGCAATAACGATAAAGCCGATAATGATTTCGCGATTATATTTAAGGATAACCGGGTTGAAGCTTTTGATAAACGATACCGAGGTATAAGCCGAGCCTACAACCGAGGATATACCTGCCGACCACATTACCAAACCAAATATTTTATAACCCAAGTTACCACTGGCCAGTTTAAACACAGAAGCCGCCGGATTGCCCACGTCGAGTTGGCCACCGGCGCTTACCACGCCCAAAGCTGCTATAAATAGTAAAAGCCGCATGAGCGAAGCCAAACCAATAGCGCTCAATGCGCCTTTGTTGATAGCCGGCAG
>CAXYKR010000201.1:0-11521 GCA_964277815.1 uncultured Mucilaginibacter sp.
CATGAAAGAAAAATACGAGTCACTCATCAATAAGATAAAAAAGTTTGAAGCCGATTTAGAGGCTGATAAATCACTTTCAAAGGTAAAAGAGATTTATTTCGGTATTCAAGTCTTGTATTCCCCATTAATCATCAATCCAACTTTCCTTTTTATCGGCATCAATCCTGGTATCGGTTATCACAAACAGAACGACCAAAAAGTCAGACGTTTTAATGCGTTGAAATATTTTGAATACGGACATTACAATTATCTATTAGCACGGGAGACGAGAAAAGTTTTTGACAACGCTAAGCTTCTTCATGAATTAGAGAACTCCGTTAAGACTAATTGCTACTTTTTTTCAACAAAGACTCAAGCTGACTTATATAGATTTATGAGTCATCTTAAGCTTGAGTATGATGTTTATAATCACTCTGCCAATTGGGTTAAGGAGCTAATTGAAATAATAAACCCTTCTATAATCATCTGTGAAGGAAAAAGCGCATTCGAAAGAATAACCAGAACTAAATGCGACGGCCCGATCGTTGGTGCTCTATCAGGAATATACAATGATATCCCGGTTATTGGTTATAGCCGTAACCGAAGTTTTATAAATGAGAAAGATTCTGTGAGTAAACTTATTAAAGAAACTTATGACAAACTATCGGTGACATATTCAGAGCGAAAAATGGAAAAGATTCCTTACGAAAGTTGGCGTGTTTCTTAGTTATCACTCCAACGAAAACTCAAATCACCACCCAGTCATACCGATGCATATCGGCATCCCACAGGACAGGCTATCTTTTGTGCCGGAATATTCATTACTTAGCACGTGGGATGCCGATATGCATCGGCATGACTGGGTGGGGTTTATAGGATTGGATAAGAAAATACGGACCCCACGAACTTTGGCTTATAGGATTTCTGCCCTCAATCCGATGGCGACCACTTAGATTAATAGCGTTTTAAATTTATCAAAGGAATATTAATAACAACGTTTGCAGTGACGACTAATTCTCTGCTGCCCGAGCCTGTTTAATGTTCAGACTTTCTCAACGCGTATGTTTCTACTACAACTTTATAGGCATGTACAATGCCGTTTTTGATACGGTTCCAAAAGCTTAAAGGTTCTTCAATAATCTCTTCCTGAACTGTCTCAACAACTTCGGGTTTGGGTGCCCGGACTTGTGTTTCGCTAAGCGGCCTAACTATCTGCCTGCGCCTTCGTGGCCGAGATTGATATCGTTTAATTTCAGCATCAAGCCAGTCATTGTACCATTTTTCGAAATTTATCCGGCCTCCGGTCTCTTCGTCAATCAGCGGCTCAATCTCCTGATTTGAGCTTCTGTCGTCAACCCATATATTTCCATATTCTGCACCATTCACAACCAAAAAAAGGAATGTTCCGCATCCCGCGTGGCATAGGCGTATGGTACCGTTAATGATGGCATTTCGTTGGAAATCATCACCATCACGGCCATATTTAAAGTCACCTCTCGTCCAGCGTTCCGTTAACGGAAAAGGTTCGGATAATTTGTTGTCCAGGCTGTCTAAATACACTGCGTTGTGGGTGGAGTCCCAATAACTTAAAGGCATAATCTGCCACGGGCCTATGCCACCATCAAATATTTGATTGATAAAAGCCCGGAAATCTGGCGGGAGCTTTATCTGATGTTTAGCTTCAAAGTCGAGTAGATCGCTTCCAGGTATTGGTTTATTAATGTAACCATAATCTCCGTTAGGATTAAGTTCGATAAGTTGGTGAAGCTTGTCTAAAATTTGCTGAGTATCCATCGAAGTTATGGCTGATGCTAAAGTTAACAACTTATTTTAACAACTCGCAGATAACAAATACTTAAGGGGCACTTGCTACACCCTCGTCGACCTCGAATTTAACTTTCCAATACTTTCCTTCAGATGGCGGTGCGCCTCGTCAACGGCTTGCGCGGTGGAATTGAAGCCGAGTGTGCGCAGCTTTTGGCTGGCTGCCGATAAGCATTGGTCGAGCGTACGGGTAAGTACGTGGTCGCCCATTACGGATAACGACAGCAGCAAAACGTCCTCCATGCGTTTCTGCTGGTCGGCCGGGAAGCGGTCTATTTTAGCAGTTAGGGTATTGATGATGCCCACAAACACCTGGTGCTGCATAGATTCGGATGATACCACCAGCAAGTTTTCAAAACCGCCCATCAGTGCCTCAAAAACGTTATCGCTGTACAAAATCACATCGCTGCCTTTCTCTTTCGGTAGTTCTTTTTCGGTACTCAGGGCGCCCAAAATGTTGTGCAGCACGTTTACGCAAAGCACACCGGGGGCAGGGTTGGAGTGAGCAGTAGAGGCCGACGTCCAGGCAATGGTATCTATCTGGGTGATGCCATAGGCCGCATCAAAATCAATGTCGCGCTGTATATCAAACCTGATGCTTTTGTGGATGGCCTGCTTCAGCGCCAGCTCGTGCTCTTGCCCGTTAACCACCACGGCCAGTTCTTCGCCAAAGGCTACGTAATCGCCCACGCAATGGTGCAGTATCACCTTGCTGTTGGGGCAGTTATCGGTCACAAACTGGGCCAAAAATTTAGTATCGATATCAATAACATAACCGCCCTTTTCGCACACCAGCACGCTGGATTTATCGGTACTGGTGGTGTGGATGGGCGTGGTAAAACTCAGGGCTTTCAGCTGCCTTTCGCGAGCGGCTAATACGCGATAGTAAATGGCGTTCACTATTTCGGCCGGCCGCATCTGGTTAATGGTGGTGTACATCAGCAAAACCAAAAAGTACAGGGCAAGCGCCGTGAGGCAAAAGGCAATGGTGCCACCCCAAACCGGGTTAAAAGGTTTGTTTACCGTAGCCAGTATAATCATGGCGTACAGGGCCAAGCCCACAAAAAAGCCCAGGTAAAACTGGTTGGTTTTACGCCGCAAAAACTGGTCGAACACCTGCGCCGTCATCGACCCGGCCGACTGCTGCACAATTACCAGCAGCAAGGTAGTGGTTAGCGTAGTTACGGAAATAGTGCCCGACACAATGGCGCCCAGTAAATTACTGGTAGCGTCGGCGTTGGCAAAAATGTGGGTCTGCAAAAAATGCCTCACCGGGCGCAGGCTGGCAATGCGTTCCTGGTCTAAAAAACTGCTGAACCCCGCCAAACATAAAAACAGGATTATGATGATAGAGGGCAGCAACAAAAACTCCGACAGTGCCCGGCGTACAATCACTAAAACAGAGTCGTTAGTCTTAATTTTAGGCATAGCATATTTTAAGTATCCGTATTTAAATCAACCGTGTTGTCATCAATTCTTCAGGATATTTAACTGGTAAACGGAACGCCGGTTTTGTTTTTTTGATAAGTTGCGATGTGGGGCGAGTACTAAGGTGGGCGGGCAAGCTTTACGCATAACCGTTTTTGTTGCCGATTAATTTGTTTTGCTTTATATGAGCGAGCGTATCTACCGGCAATGTATTAAACACCGGTTATAATAATATCTGCTTGCAAACCCGAGAGTTGCTGGTCACTGTCAAAGTTGGTTTATCATCCACCCAAAAAAGGTTTCCGCTAAAAATTGATTCATTCAGTGGGATTAAACCAACTAAGTCTTGGTTTACTTTTTTACCCTTAATAATTACGGTGAGTTGATGATTGGGATATACACCGCCAACGTACAAATAGGTTACAGAATCATTTAGCGATTTTCGTGCGGTTATGAGACCTTTCAGATAAACGTCTTTACCGATGTTGTCTTTTAGCCTGCTTAATGAGAGCGTATCCCGTTCACGATTAATCATTCCTGATAATATTTTATCGATGCTGTTTTGTGCAGATACTTTAACGGTTGACAGGGCAATGATGACAACAATGATCAGGATGCGGTACATGGTTTAAAGCTACGTATATGATCGCAAGTAAGGGACATCGCTCAATAAGAGACACGATACTTAAAACGTTTCAGTACCGCAATAGTATTTTCATCATCGCATAATTCTTTTAATTGTTCGTCTACAGATTTTATAAATGCGTCGGCCGCCAGCCCAGTTTTAACGAGTAGAATATCCTGAATTAAGCCATCAATCACCATCCAGTCGTCATCATCCATAGCTGCCCTGTCTGCCTCCGAACCAAACTGGCTCCATCCATCACTGTCGCCATTAAAGCGTTGGTAAATTGTTAGTTTTTCAGTTGTAATCATGGCTTAAATGAAATGCATTTTCAACACCTGCTATCAATATGATGGTGAAAATAATAAAATAATATTTGCCGTAACTGAACTAAAGCGACGTTTAAAGTCGTTTTTTTACAAAACTGACAACCGCACCTGCTCCATCTTCCTGTTTCAAAGCTTTCGCCATGGCCGTGGCGCGGTTTGCATAATCCGGCTTCTGGTTTATAACCTGTATCGCCTTAACTAATTTTTTTCCGTTCACTTTACGCCAGGGTAAATGTATGCCCAGTTTCTTTTTTGTGATGATGCTCCCCCAAATGGGCTGGTCTACGAATATGGAAAGCACAATAACGGGCACACCGGCTTTCAGGGCGGCCGTGAGGGTGCCGATGCCGCCATGGATAACTATTATTTTGCATTGCGGAAATAGCCATTGATGATTAGCAGAGGCGATGATAAACAGCCTGTCGTTTTTGGGCATGTCGGGTAAAAAAGACCATCCCTGGCACAAAATAACACGCTCGTGGGTTTGCTCGAGGATATCTGTAATCATCTGCCGGAGTTTTATCGGGTCGGGCACCGGTATGCTGCCAAACCCTACGTAAATGGGTTTCGTACCGCTTGCAATCCAGGCTGCAAGCTCGGGATTGGTTTCGTCGAAACGGTTGTTTGTGCGAGACTGTTCATCAAGGGTAATAAAGCCGGCGACTACGTGATGACTGTCCCAATCGGCCGGGCGCTGAATCAACTGTTCGCTGTAAGCATGAATTATAGGGATCTTTTTGGCGTTGATGTACTCAAAAACCGTAACGGGAGTGTCGGGCAATGCGAGTTGCTTTCTGAGTGCGATAATATCCCGTTTGGCAAAATGCCACAACAGCCTGTAAAAAATACGGTACGAGAAGGGGTTTAACCAGGCGTGGTCCGGAAACGGCATTCCGGGCACGGGGAAAGCCCTGGTTTCGATAACCGGCGGGTTGAGCTGCAAAATAAATAAGGGCAGGTTCAGGTATTCCGTCGCTACGCTAACGGTGGTGACACCAACGTTGTTGGCAATCACAACGTCAACCCCTTTGCAAAAGCTAAAAATGCTGCCAAATAATTCATTACGCCGTCCGGACAGGGCGTTGAACATAAATTTAACAGAGGCCAGGTTGTTCACAGATTTAATAATCTTGCGGCATTCGTCCGAATAAACAATTTCTTCTGCATTACCATAAAGCCCGAAAAACGTCACTCCAAAGCTCTCTACAAACGCCTTAAAGTTTTCGGGCGCAGCCAACGTCACGGCAAAACCTTCTTGCATCAGCCGCAAGGCCAAAGCAATATATGGCTGCACATCGCCTCTGGAACCATAAGTAAACAGACCAATCCGCATGCAATGAAGGTAAGGGTTGGCGAGGGGATAGGCAAGATAAAAGAGATTTTGTGGCGAGGTTGTGAATCACGGTTAGGTTAAGCTTTTTTGATACAAAATATTGATTTGCTTTTATATAGGAAGCACTTAATAAAGTTGTTGAGAAGTAATCTTTGATTTTTTTTACGAATATTGCAATTTACAAAAATCTAAACCACGATGATTCTTCATAAAGTTATTTTAGTTGGATACAGAAATTATCAACGCGCTACTATAAATTTCAACTACAAATCTTTAATTATTGGCGCCAATGACGTAGGCAAAACTAACCTAATTTGGGCTTTAAGACTCGTGCTCGATAAAGGGTTATCATTGTATGATCTTGAACCTAAAGATTCAGATTTTTATGCGTATGAGGATACTAATAATATAAAAATCGTCTTAAAATTTAAAGAAGTTACTGAAGAGTGTGTTGTTGCGAGGTTAAAAGGATTTATAAGTGATGACGATGAGTTGGTTTTGTCATATCAAGCTACAAGAAACCCAATCACAAAATCGAAGTCATATGAAATACTTGCAGGGAGTTCTGCAAGCAATTTAACTATTATAGACGATCGTCAATATCGAAAAGTAATAAATATTAAATACATAAGTAGTAGAAGAGATTTTCATTCATTCATAAATAAAGAAAAAAACAGTCTCTTTCAGTTGGCGAGAGAGGCAAGAGAGGATAGTCAAGTTATTGAGGATGATAATATTTATGATAAGATATCAAATGGCTTAAAAAAAGTTGACGAACAAATACCTAAATTATCTTACATCGCTAATGCTACCCAAGTAATAAATGAGGAACTCGAAAAACTATCAATCCATCACAAAAAGCAAAAAATTGTATTTAATGCAGCGTCATCAAACGTTGATAGTTTCATAAGTAGTTGTTCAATAGCCTCCCAAAATAACGGTAAAAGTTTATTGATAGGAGGGGATGGTAGATTAAATCAGATATATCTATCTCTATGGGCTGCAAGAAATGAAGTTTCTGAAGATAAAATTGACGAAGTATCTATTATTTGCATAGAAGAACCTGAAGCTCATTTACATCCTCATCAACAAAGGAAACTATCCGAATATTTGAGTACTACTATTAATGCTCAGGTAATTATAACTACACATTCTCCACAAATAGCTTGTGAATATAGCCCAAATTCAATCATTCGTTTGCTTGACCAAGGAGAAGGGACAATTGCTGCATCTAAAGGTTGTTCAGAAATTATAAAAGAGGCGTTTGAAGATTTCGGTTATCGCTTAAGTATTATTCCAGCGGAGGCATTTTTTGCAGACGTAGTTTTGTTGATAGAAGGCCCTTCAGAGGAACTATTTTATAAAACGCTTTCAAAACAGATTGGAATAGATTTGGATCGGCTAAACATTAGCGTATTGATGATTGATGGTGTAGGTTTTGAAACATTTATTTCCATATTAGATAGCTTAGAAATTGAATGGGTTGTGAGAACGGATAATGACATATCGAAAATACCTTATAAAAATGAATATCGATTTGCTGGTGTTGAAAGAGCAATTGAACTTTACAAACTATCATTTAAACCGGATAATGAGTTAGAAGCTTTATTGTCAAAATATAGCCATTTACTGCGAGGATTCTCAGATACTAATCCGCCAGCGAATAGCAAAATGGCGGTTGAAGTCTTAAAAGAAGAATTGGAAAAATTCAACATATATATATCAAATATTGACTTAGAAAATGATCTTTTCAATTGTCCTTTACAAAGTGATATTATTGACTGTTTCAGTAAAGTTGAGCATAACATGATTGTTAAAAAGATGCAAGAAAGAAAAGCAATTCACATGTACGAGTTTTTGAAGAAGAAGAAATCAGAACTGCATAAATTATCCGATCATTCAATATCAGCTCCGCTAATCGCTTGCAAAGAAATTATTGAAGGTTATAGGAAGTGAAGCCAACTAAACAACAAGAATTAATCTTTAATTACGACGGAAACGCTGTGATTATAGCTGCGCCGGGCAGTGGAAAAACTTTTGTTATTTCAGAAAAAATAAAAGCTATATTAAATAACTTAAAAAATTATCAAGGGGTTATTGCAATATCCTACACAAATAAAGCTTCTGCTGAATTAAAAGAAAGATGTCTGAGACACAACCAAAATCCAAGAAATTCGTTTTTTGGAACGATTGACAAATTCTTTATTTCCGAGATAATTATACCGTTTGGTAAACAGCTTTTTGGTGTGCCAAAAGAACCAATACAAACAATCAAATTATCAGAGTTATCAATTGATTTGCAGGGTGAGTTGAAAGACTTTGATAGAGATTTAACATTAGAGGAATTTGAACTTGATTATTTACAACCGCTGATTTATAATTTTTTAAATGGTAGGTTGATTATTGAATCAATTGGAATTTTCGCAAATTATATTTTTTCAAGTTCGTTAGCTTGCAGAAAATATTTTGTAGCGAAGTATAAGTATATTTTTATTGATGAATATCAAGATGCAGGTATCAATCAACATGACATACTTTTAAAAATAACCTCTTTAGGAATAATAGGTATCGTGGTTGGTGATTTAAATCAATCCATTTATGCTTTCTCCGGTAAAGATTCAAGATTTTTAAATGAATTAACTACAAAAAATGGTTTTAAAAGCTTCAGTTTAGATAAAAATCATAGGTGTCATGCATCAATTATTAACTACTCCAATAGGCTAATAAACAAAAGTGTAGAATTAATCCAATGCGACAAAACTAACATTGGAAGTTTTCGAATTAATGGAGATGAGCGGGGAATAGCTAAATGGATAGACAAAAAGATTGATGAGCTAAAAAAGACGTTAGAAATATCGGATAATAACAAAATAGCAATTTTAACCAAAAGCGTTAGAACTGGAAATATTATAGGCGCAAGCTTATCAACGCCAAATAAAATATTTTTATCAAATGATTTAGATCAAAGCCTAAATGTTTGGGCGGGTCTCTTTTCAAGTTTATTACATTTTGTAGTTGGAAAGTCAATTAAGTTCGTCGAAGTAATTGAGCAGTTTGTCGATTTTGACAAAATCAACAGGCGTAAGCTAAGAAAACTTCTCGTCATCAGAAACGAACTTGAAGACCATTTTGCAAATGAAAAATTAGGTAGCGATGAGGCGGTCGATTGTTTTATTGCTGTCGCAAAAATTATCGCGCCAAATTCTGAAAGCAGAGAAGCTGTTGATTCCTTAAAAGCAGTCGTAAAAGATTCAAATTTACTATCTTCTTATTCACCAGTAAATTCAAATCAGTTAAATATCATGACATTGCACAAATCTAAGGGTTTAGAATTTGAATTAGTTTTTCATGTTGATTTATATGAATGGATCTTACCACTAAAAGGACCTGGTTTTAATAATGATTGGAGTAAGCCAATATATTCAAATTGGATACAAGATCTAAATTTACATTATGTCGGGATTACCAGAGCAAAAAAAGCTTGTTTATTAATTTCAAGTACTTTACGGACAAATGATAGAGGTGAAGTCAAACAAGGAAATGAATCAGACTTTCTCAGGATTGAAAATTTAAAAGAATTACGACATTGTAATTAGGATTCGCGATAGCATAATTATCATTCATAAAGGGTGATTTTCAAATTTAAGTATAAAGTTTAAGTGCCTCTTTAATTACCTTGCTACTGTTTATTGCTATTTATTACGTCATTTCTCCCCACTACTGACACACCCGTGTCACCACTTTCATCCGCTTTAATCCCGAAATTAGTATCACCTGATTAAAGCAAATGAGATTAAATAAATTGGCTTCGGCCATTAGCCGGGGCGTGTGGTTGATGGAGCCGCGCACCGCCCACGGACTGGTACCGCTGGCACTGCGGTTTTTACACCAGGAGGGCGGCCCCGCCCCAGCGCCGCCGCTCGAAATGCCTGCGGCACACCATAACGGACAAATTACCGAAACTACTATCGAGGATAATATCTGGAGCAGCGTTCAGCCGGGCTCGGTGGCCGTTATCCCGGTGAGCGGCGCGTTGATGAAGGATGATTACTGCGGTAGTCCGGGTACGGATACCTTGTCGGCCTGGGTAAAGCAGGCCGGGCAAAGCGGCAGGGTAGAGGCCATCGTGCTCAAAATAAATTCGGGCGGTGGCTCGGTAGCCGGTACCGGCGAGTTTGCCGAGGTAATTAAGCAATCCTGCATCCCCGTGCTGGCTTACTGCGACGGACTGATGGCTTCGGCCGCTTATTGGATAGGTTCGGCCTGCCAGGAGATTTATGCCTCGCACCAAACCGTCGAGATTGGCTCTATCGGTACCATGATTAGTTTTATGGATGATACCGAGGCGCTGCAAAAGCAGGGGTACAAAGAGCACGTTATCAACGCCGATACCTCGCCCGATAAAAATCAGGATTACTTTGCCGCACTGGCCGGCAGCTACGGCCGCATCAAGGTCAACATCCTGAACCCTACCAACGATATTTTTATGAACGCCGTCAAAACCAACCGCGCCGGTAAGCTCAAACTCGCCAACGTTAAAACCGACGGCGTGCTATGCCAGGAGCCTTTGACTGGTAAAGTTTATTTGGCGCAAACCGCCATCGGCAACGGCTTGATAGATGGTATTGCCACACTGGATGCCGTGATAGACCGCGCCATGCAATTAGCCCAATCCCCTAATCAAAATAACGATAACATGAACGTAAAAAGTAAAGAAAGAGCCGCCGGTAACCAATCGGTATTGGATAAACTCATGAGGTTTGTAAGCGGCCTCAAAGCCGAAGAAACCGGCAAACCCACCCCCGGCGAAAAACCGGAAGACGAGGATGAAGAAACTGAGCCCAAGAAAAAACTGAAACCCGCCAAAGGCAAGCCCGCCCCTGAAGATGTGGAAGAAGAGGAGCAGGACGACACCGAACGCACCGAAGAAGACCTGCAAGACGAAAACGAAGCGCTAAAGCAGGAAATTGAACGACTGAAAGCCCTGATTGGCAAGCAAAGCGAACTGCTCACCGAAGCCTCGACCGCACTGGAAGCATCTAACCGCCAGCTCCGCAAAAACAAAGAAGAACTGAGCAACGACATCCGCTCCAGCTTTGTGCCCGAAAATTCCAAACGCAGTAACAAAGCCACTGCCGAAGCCGCTATCCCCGGTTTCCTGCAACCCACCCAAGGCTCCCTCGCCGCCAACGCCGTAAAAGCCGCGGTAGCAGGACTTAAGTAGAGAGCCAAGAGCCAAGAACCAAGATGAGTCGGGGAGTCCGATGAGACGGTTAAGTCCGTAAGATAGCGCCACCTTTCTCACGTCGTCTTTGCGAGGAACGAAGCAATCTCTTTAGGACAGGCTCGCCGTCGGACAGACTTAAACGCATGACAAGCCGCCGCAAGACTTCCATCATACTCAAACGCTGGCTCAGTCTAAAGAGATGGCGCCCGTATCCTCGCAATAACGAATCTTTTCACGAGCCATGAACCAACATCCATAAACGCTCCTCTCCAATAACTTAATAAACAAACTACCGCTTCAACAACCATGAACCTTTCCCAACCATCAAACCACTTAACCTATCAACTTAATCAACCAATCAACATAAAATAAAAAATGGCACAATTTACTTTTACCAATAATACCTATGCGGGCGAAGCGCTGGCCGGGTTTATGGCCAGCACCCTGCTCGAAGCCGACTCGGTGAAACGCGGCTTGCTCACGGTGATTAACGACGTGAAATCGCGCAAACTCATCTTGGATGTGGACGACGATATCGTATTGCAAAACCCGTCGGGTATGTTTAACGACCAGGGCACCACCGCTACGCAAACCGAAAGCTACCTGGACCCGGTAGTGTACGAATTTATGAAACAGGAGCAGTGGGACAAGCTCGTGAACTCGTGGGAATCACAAAGCATCAAGCCCGGCGCTTTCAGCGATTACGAAGGCGTGGTCGATTTGTCCGACTTTTTAGTGCAGCGTTACCTTACCAAAATACAAATTGCCAACGAGCG
>CAXYKR010000202.1:0-7882 GCA_964277815.1 uncultured Mucilaginibacter sp.
TGTAAATAAATATAACCGAGATTAATATTAACACGAAAGCCGTTAGGCCTCGTGATAAGCTGAGATGCTTCATAAATTGTAATAAGATTTTTGCAAGTATACACTTAATAAGCTTACGTTAAAATGATTTTTATCAATTGTATAACTTATTATTGAGAGCTTTCTGTGAAAGTTGCTAAACTTGATAGGAGGTCGAGCTCAAGTCTACTTCAAAATTGATCTTTATAATTACATAAGTCAACAAGCGCAGTTTAAATCGCAAAGTTTTTAGCCCTAAGTTTTACTTATAAACCTTATCACCAAACACAAAAAAGGCCGCTATCGCAGCGGCCCATTATCTTCAGCTTAAACTGAATAAAATAAAACTATTTTTCTAACTATTTAAATACAGAATGCACGTTGGTAATTTTCCAGCCATCGCCGGTGTTGGCCATGGTGATGTAGTTGCTGCGGGTAAAGTTTTCATATTTCATATCTACTTTCATCACACACATATCGGCATTGCTTTGGATTTGGGTAGTGGTAGTCACGCAGTTTTGTACTACGCCTTTATTCTTTTTCATAAAGTCGAGCATGTCCTCTTTGCTGTAAGTCACAATTTTTTGTCCGCGCATAACGCTAAAGGTAACTGAAGGGTCGAGGGCGGCTTCGAAGCCTGCAACCTGGCCTTTAACCATGGCGGTAACGTATGATGACAAAGTAAACGACCGGGTAAATTTAGCGGTGGTAGGTTCGTCGGCTTTGGCGCAAATGGTAGTGGCCAATAAAATAAATGCTAAGCAGAAGGTGTGTAATGTTTTCATGATATTAAAAAATTTAGGTGGTCTTGATGGGAGATTATTTTCTTGTTGTTTAATGATAAGACGCCGCAATTTTTGAAACGTTACACTTTTTTTGAATAAATCTTTCATCAACCAACATTTTGCTGAAACTTGCTTGAAACGGTGAAAATAACACCGCCCGCCGTAATCCAATTAATACGGGCACACCGGCAGGGTAAAGTAAAACCGGCTTCCTTCGTTCAGTTGGCTCTGCACACCAATTTTGCCATTTTGGGCAGTAATAAAATCTTTAGCAATGGCCAGCCCCAAACCGGTTCCGGAAACTCCCGCGTCATCTCCCGGAACTTTAAAATAGCGCTCAAACAAACGCGATAAATAATGTTCCTGTATTCCTTCGCCATAATCTCTAACGGCAAACTCCAGTACGTCACCGGCAATTTCGGCCACGGTCAACTCAACGGTGCTGTGGTTGGGGCTGTATTTAATAGCGTTGGTAAGCAGGTTAATCAGTACCCAGGCCGTTTTATCAGGGTCGGCCCATACGTCGGGTAAGTTTGCAGGGCAATTCATATGCAGCGATACATGTTTTTGGTCGGCCAGTATCCTCACGCTTTTTTGTGCATAAGCCACAATACCAGCAGCGCTGGTGGCAGCAAAATTAAGCAAGAGCTTGCCGGTTTGCACCTGGCCCATGTTTAATAATTCTGATGTTATTTTAAGCAGCCGGTCACTATCTTCGTCAATGTTGTCTATCAGTTCTTTCTGAAATTCGGTAATGGCCCCGTAACGGTCGTTATGCAGCAACGCCGTGCTCATTTTAATCGAGCCAATCGGGGTTTTCAATTCATGCGATATGGTGGCTATAAAATTAGTTTTAGCTTCGTCGAGGTGGTAAAAGCGGGTAATGTTTTTGAGCAGCACAAAACGGCCTATCTTATTGTGACCGTTTTTGTGAGCCGGCAGATGTATCTCAAAAAATTCACGGGTAAAGTAGGTCTGCTCGCCATCCAGTTCAAGCTTCAGGTCGTACACGGCGTTATCCGAGTTCATCAGTTCGGACAGGATGTTGTTCCGGCTGGCTATTTCGTTTAGATTTTTGCCGGTCAGATCAGTTTCGTTAACCCCTAACAGCTTAACGGCCATAGGGTTGGCAAACATAATTTTCTGATTTTCATCAAAGCCAATAATCGCGTCGGTAACGTTTTGCACCAGGGTTTCTACCCGAAGCTGTTCAAACCTGATGCTTTGAAGGTTGCCGTCCTCATAATCGCGCAGCTTGGTAACCATCTCGTTAAACGAGCGCCCCAAGCTCTGAAACTCGCTGTTTTCCGAAAAATGCACGTTTACCTCGTAATTTTTTTTACCAATCTCGCTAAAGGCTGCTATAAAACGGGCAATGTGTTTACTGATGTAATCAGGAAATTTAAACACAAACAACAGTGTAATCAGCAAACTCACCATACCCAATATGCTCATGTTGAGCATGGCGTTGTTTACCCCGGCATTAGCTTTACGGTTACGCTCGTAAATAGCTTTAAGATTAACGGCATAAATGCGGTATACCGCTTCTTTCATCCCGGCCCGGTAAACCGCCCTTTTTAGCGGGTCGTTACCGTATTTTTTAAATTTTATAAAATTGGCAAACAGCGAGTCGGTATATTCCTGCTCATGGGGCTCGGTAATGTTTTTTTCTTCGTTGGTAATGTTTTGCTGGATGATTTCCTGCTGTACATCATGTGGGATGTCGGGCAGGTCTAACGCCTCGTTGATGTTTTTAATAAAGATGAGCGATTCGTAATTATCGCGCAGAATGGCTTTATCGTCTTCGGCTATTTTGTACAGGTTGATGATGGCCACCGTTGAGATAAGTGAGGTGAGGACGAACAAAATGCCAAAGCCTATGCGGAGTATATTTTTAATGGTCATCAAACGCGCATGCAATGTTGTTGCCCGCTTTGCAAGGCAGATGCCATAATCTTTTTATGCGCTGCATTTCGGTAAAATAGTGCCTTTAACGCGGCCTTACTGGTACTTTTTTGGAATTAACCATGCGCATGGCGCACGCTAAGTTTTTCATTTTGAAAAAGCGTTTTCCCAAAATGAAAAGGTGAACGTGCAACCGGTGGCCGCTAAAAACTGCTCTGTTGCGCATAGAAGCCGGATTTACCGCTGCCGAAAAAAACAGGCATGTTTTTAGTATCGCGCGATGCGCAACTTATGGCAGAAATTATACTGATTATCGAAGATGAGGGCAAATTCAGAGATTTGCTTTCGAGAATTATAGAAAACGAAGGTTTTAGCGTACTGAAAGCGCCCAATGCAGCTGCCGGTTTAAAACTGCTGGCCGAGAACAAGGTAGCCGTAGTCATTAGCGATGTAAAACTACCGGACGCCAACGGTGTAGAACTGGTTAAAAAGATAAAAGACCAGTTTGAAAGGGTAGAGGTGGTAGTGCTCACCGCCTTTGGTTCTATTAAAGATTGTGTAAAGGCGGTTAAAAACGGCGCTTTTGATTACATTATGAAGGGTGATGACAATGCCCGCATTGTGCCCATTGTAAAAAGCGCAGCCGAAAAAGCCCGGCTGGACATACCGGCAAAACCCTTAAAAAAACAAACCCCGCAAGAGTATAGCTTTGATTACATTGTGGGAAACTCGCCGGCTACACAGGCCGCAGTAGCCATGGCGCAGCAAGTGGCCAATACCGATACCAAGGTATTGCTGCTGGGTGAAACCGGTACCGGCAAAGAGGTTTTTGCGCAGGCCCTGCACAAGGCCAGTGCTCGGTACGACAAGCCTTTTGTAGCGGTTAACTGCAGTTCGTTCTCGGGTGATTTATTAAAAAGCGAACTTTTTGGCCACGTGGCCGGGTCTTTTACCGGTGCATTAAAAGATAAAAAAGGCCTTTTTGAAGAAGCCGACGGCGGCACGCTTTTTCTGGATGAGATTGGCGAAATGAACCTGGAACTACAGGCGCAGCTATTACGCGTACTCGAAAACGGCGTTTTTAACCGGGTGGGCGAAGCCCGGACTACTAAGGTAAATACGCGCATTATCGCCGCTACCAACCGCAAGCTTAAGAGCGAAGCCCTGAGCGGTAAATTCAGGCTTGATTTGTATTACCGGCTTGCGGTTTATGCCATACCGCTACCGCCTTTGCGGCAGCGGGGCGAGGATATCGGCGCATTGGCCGAGTTTTATGCAGCGACCTATGCCAAGGTATTTAACAAACCGGTGCCTCGCATCGGTCCAGGCTTGTTAAAGTGTTTAAACGAGTACCCCTGGCCCGGCAACATACGCGAGCTGCGCAACCTGATGGAGCGCCTGCTGATTACCAATCACGGCGAAGACCTGACCGTAGCATCGCTTCCGGCTGATTTTTTTGAGGATACTGTTAACGGGCAAGATGATTCATTTGATCTAAACGAGCTTGAAACTCGCCATATACGTCGGGCCTTGCATCAAACCAATGGCAACAAAAGGGAGGCGGCCCAATTGCTCGGCATCAGCCTGTCAACACTCTATCGCAAAATGGAAGAATACCACATCTGAAATTCTCAATCTGACAAGCATTTTTCTTATTCTAATAAAATGACGACCATCGAGTAAAAATAAAATATATGTAAAGTGTTGTAAATTAATTGTTTGTGTTATTTCTCGATTTTGGCATTCGTGTGGTATAGGGCAAATCAAACTATTGAGCTGTCGCTAAGCAACAGACAAAAAAAACGAACATGAAAAAAATCTTTACTGCACTAACCCTCTCACTTACGCTTGCTGCCATGCAAGGGATGGCCCAAACCGCTGCCGAACCCGAACCCAATCTGAAAGACTCGACCAAAAAGAAGTTTGAAATTCCGAAGGATGCCGAACCGCTCAACTATGCCGATTTTTCGTGGATTAACGGGCAAAACCGCCAGAAGTCGAAATTGATAGACAACAAATACTTCACCGGCGATTTTACCTTCGACGTGAACTACACCCGTTCTAACCATAACCCTATCGACAACACGGTAACCGGCTCCACCGCCCTGGCCCGCAACAACGAGGCCGAGGTATCATTTGTCGGCATCGGCGGCGATTTTCATTACGATAACGTGCGTGGCCGCATCATGACCCAGTTTGGTACACGCGCCACCGTAGTACCGCGTAACGACTATAGCGGCTATCGCGGCCAGTATGATTTGCCCGATGCTTACCGTTATTTGAGTGAGGCTTACGGCGGTTACCACTTTAACGCCTGGCACGGCATCAACGTGGATATGGGTATCTTTATGTCGTACATCGGCATGTACTCTTACAATAACTTCGAAAACTGGAGTTACCAGCCTTCTTATACCTCCGATAACACCCCCTGGTTTTTTAACGGTATCCGTATCCAAACCTTCCCGTCGGTAACCACTAAAGTGGAGTTGTGGATTATTAACGGATGGCAGTCTTACGGCATGTTTAACAAAATGCCGGGCTTAGGCTTTTCATTTAATACCAGGCCAAACCCAAGGTTGTCGTTCATCAGCAACAACTATTTTGGTACCGACGTAGCCGGCGCACCGGGGGTAAAAAGATACCATACCGATAACTCTATTCAGCATTTATACTTTGATGCCAGCAACAAAAATACGTCAGGTATTAAACGTGCCGCCTTTACCCTTACTGCCGATTTTGGTTTTCAAAGCGGTAATGCACCTGGCGGGGTAGTGTATTCTGCCTTTGGTAAAAATGCCTCTAACTTTATCAGTGCTATGGCTTATAACCGCTTGTGGTTTGGCCGCGAGATGAAATGGGGCTGGACTTTAGGCGGCGGCTTTGTAAGCAACCCAAGCCGTTACCTGGCATTAGTGCCTCCGGGCCAGGGTACCGACCAGTTTTTGGCAGCTTCGGTTCCGGGTTCTAAAATGTCGGGCTGGGATGCTTCGTCTTGTATCGACTATAACCCCAACCAGATGTTAACGGTGCGTTTTGAGCTGGTACACCGTTTTATGAACGTGCCATACTTTAACGGACATGGCGGGGTTACCAGTCCAACCGGTTACCAGGCTAATCCGGCAACCTCGTTCAACCCTAACTCTTATATCCCATCCGACCCATCTTTTACGCCAGACCTTGTAAAATCAGAAAACAGGTTTATCATGGCTATCATCGCACGTTTTTAATCACCCAATTGTCTTAAAATATCATGAAAAAATCAGCCAGCTTTTTTTTCAGTGTTGCACTGTTGATGGCAGGTATGCTCACCAACACCCAGGCTAAAGCACAATCTGCATCGGGTATTTATTTGTCGGCCGAAGATTTTATTAATCATAAATTGAGTTACACGGCCGAAGCGGAGGCCCGGCACATCCGGTTCGACGGTTTATTCAACTGGTCTACCATTAGAGTTAATCAGAACGGAACTCCCGTGATACTAAAAAAAGACCAGATTTTTGGCTACCGGCAAAGCGGCACCGACTATCGCTATTTCAAAAATACAGCGTACAAAATGGTCGCCGAAAAAGGTATTTACCTATACTCGGCTTACCAGGTAGAGCCGGGCACCCGGGGCGTTAAACGGGTTGAAAACTTTTACTTCAGTCAAAAGCCCGACACGGCACTAAGGCCGCTTACCATGTATAACCTGGAAAAAAGCTTTAAAAACGATACCCAGTTTTTATACGCTGCTGAAGGTTTTTTTAAATCGGATAAGCAGTTAGCCGATTATGATAGCAAATTAGGCGAGTATAAGCTCGAATATATTTATGCGCAAACCGTAAAATAGGTCCTCTTTACCTCGCTTGTTCCAAATTATCTACGCCAGTCCGAATCAATACGGGCTGGCTTTTTTGTGCGCTAAACTTTGCGCACTGCCCTGTAAATTTGCAAGGTTAAAATAAAGTTAATGACGGTTAATTTTTAAGGTAACCTGTCTTTAAAATAATGCTTATTTTGAAAGAACGACCAATCCAGTTTTCTTTCCTGAAAATGCAGTGTAACATACTGTATTGATAATCAATCTGCATTTTATGCGGCGCATTGTTTTTTCAGATGAAAAAGGGCGGTCATCAGGGTTGGGCAAAAAAAACATGAGTAAAAAATACAGGATGATAGCAAAACTGACGACAGCATTGGCGCTGGCTTTAAGTTTTGTTGGCACTAACAGCATCGCGCAGTCGCAAATGGCAGGGGTAAGCGCTCCGTTGCCCAAAACCAGGCTCAACCCGCTGTTGCCCGGCTACTTTGCCGACCCTACCATCAAAAAGTTTGGCGATATCTATTACATCTACGCCACTACCGATAATATTATGCTGGCGTCGGGCGCACCCACCGTTTGGTATAGCAAAGATTTTGTAAACTGGTATAACTATACAATGGACGTGCCCTCGTTTACCGAGGTGCCGCTGGTAAATTTCTGGGCGCCCGACATCATCAAACAAAACGGGCGTTACTATTTATATTTCGGCAACTGCGAAATGGGCTGTAATATTTACGGTTACGTGTCTGACACGCCCGTTGGCCCCTGGAAAAAACTGAGCCCTGCCGATAAGCCCGTTATCCCGCATAATTACCCGCGCGAGGGCTTCCCCTCGCTGGATGCACAGTTTTTTACCGATACCGACCAAAATATTTACGGCTATTGGGGTACCTGGGTGCATTATAATGGTGGTTATGCCGTGGGGCGGCTTAATACCGAAACCATGAGCGGCATGCAGGAGTCTAAAAATATTCCGCTGGTGCAAACGCCCGGCCCGTTCGAGGCGCCCTATATGCTCAAAAAAGGCAACAAATACATCCTGATGTATTCGGGTGCATCCTGCCATGATGAAACTTATAATGTGCGTTATGCTTATGCCGATAACCCTTACGGGCCGTTTAAGCCGGGCGCAAATAACCCGGTGTTAAGTACCAATCCTGATAAAACAGTTCATGGCCCCGGCCACCACTCGGTATTGCATGAGGGTAACGACGATTATATCGTTTACCATAAGCACGACTACCCCATGACGCGGGGAGGCCTGTCAAGACAGGTATGTATAGACCGGCTGATTTTTGAGAACGACTCGACCTTAAAAGCCGTTGTTCCGCAAAATACCGGCTACCTCAATCCGACCAAACAACAAGCACCA
>CAXYKR010000203.1:0-13704 GCA_964277815.1 uncultured Mucilaginibacter sp.
GGTCGGCGGGTATGGCGTAAGAGTTATTCCAGAAATCCAGCCCGTTCAGGTTTTCAAAGTTGAACCACAAGCCGATATGATGCGGGTGGTCGGTCGGGTCGCCGGGTTTGGGATTGAGCGGAAAACCGCGGGTAACCACTGCGCCATCGGCCGCAATAAGCGGGTAAAGCACCGGCTTTTCGAGCGTGTCTGGATATAAAAAAGTGGTAAAAGGCTTACCGCCTATCATCACCTCCACCTTCTTTTGCTGATCGTTGCGCTTTCCGGTAACCGGCATTTGCTGAGCCGTAGCCTGAACAGCTATACCCATAGCCAAAGTTAAGGAGCCTAAAAGTTTATGTTTGAGCATAACCTTAGTATTTAAATACTTTGCCGTTTACCATCACCTCCTGCTTGTTATCATCAAATGTGGCCTTGTAGCCGGTATGGGCTGCAGCCGTGGTCATGATGTTAGCTATGCTGTGGCTATAACCCGCCTCGATAGGTGCATTAGGTTGTTTGCGGCTACGCACGCACTCCATCCAGTTACGCACGTGGTTGGAGGTTAGCTTATCGCCGCCGGTATTGGCCGATGCCACTACCGGTTCCGAGTTATCCAGGCTAATTTCGGGCAGCAGGTTAGCTTTCATGTTCATCGCCGAAGCCATCTTTTCTGTTAAACCACCCTTGGGCGATATTTTATTGGTAATCAAATTCAGCTCGCCGCCGTTTGAGTAATATATTTCGGCCGGATGCTCATCACCGTTATGCATGCGCGAACCAAACGTTACCTGGAAACCCTGTGACATATCATCCAGCGGACCATAATCAAAGGCAGCTAAAATAGTGTCCCAGTTGCGCCGACCATCTTTCCATTGGTAGATGCCGCCATTGGCTACCACGCTGCGCGGATGTTTTAACCCGGTAAACCAATGCACGGTATCAATCTGGTGGCTCATCCACTGGCCCGGCAGGCCTGACGAGTATGGCCAGAATAAACGGTACTCCAGGTAAATACGCGGGTCAAATTTTTCGTAAGGACGGTTCATCAAGAACCTTTTCCAGTCGGTATCTTCTTCTTTCAGTATCGGAAGCAGTTCGGGGCGGCGCCAGCGGACGGGCTGATTAACGTTCCAGGTAAGCTCTACCATCGTAATCGGTCCGAACTTACCCGATTTGATAAATTCGTCAGCGGCATGGTAGTTTGCACCGCTGCGGCGCTGCGAACCAATCTGCACAATTTTATTGGATTCTTTAACTGCCTTAAGCGCGGCCTTATTGTCGGCCATGGTTTCGGCAAAAGGTTTTTCTACATAGGCATCACAACCGGCCTTTACCGCCTCAATAGTATGCAGGGCATGCTGAAAATCGGCCGTGCTGATAAAAACGGCATCCACCATTTTGCTGCCATACATCTCTTCGTTATTGCGAAAAGCTTTCACATCGTTCTGCATCTTGGCTTTCCACATAGCCGCACCATCTTCCCGCCGTTTTTTCCAGATGTCGGACACGCCTACAATCTCAAAATTCAGCTCTTTATAATGATTCATAAAGCACGGCATATGCGAACTGCGGTGGCGGTCTGAAAAACCAACCACACCAACCCGCACCCGGTCGTTAGCACCAATAATGCGCTTATAGCTTTTGGCACTCCAGCTGGTTTTGGAAAGCATTACTCCGGCCCCGGCAACAGATGCCTGCCTGATGAATTTGCGGCGAGAATTCTCCATCATCGTTAATTTAGATTTACTACAAGAAGTATAATTGGTACGTCCGGCTTTAGGCACCGGCTTAAATCAAATATCTATGAATTTACCTCAAAAGCAAGTAACTTATTTGAGACATTATGTATAATTAAACAATTTGTAGCGGGGGAGGCTCTTAAATAAGTTTTCACGCTGAGCCTGCATTTTACAATTGAAGATTGTTTTCAAACAACACTACTCTATAAATATGAAAACTGTTGATTCAATTAAAGATTAACTGAATAATTGCTAATACCAACCAGTTATTACCATTTTGCCACCTATTAAAAAACAAGATTTATATTTACTTTAGTAAAACCCAAAGTGTTACACCTGTCACTTTTCGCTGTCACTAACATTAAATTACAGCCTTACCATCAATGCTATCGATTACAAAAAAACCGATTCTTATAAGTCTTATTGCTTCCGGATTTGCTGCGCCAGTTTGCGCGCAGTCGTGGCAAGCGATTGAAAAGAAGCCATCTACCCTGCACCTGGAACAGGGTATGCACCAGTATCAGACCAAGTTATTTAAACTTAAGCTGGTTAACTCATCGCAAACCATGGCTGCTCTGTCGCCGCTTGCCGACACCAGTTTTAACTACGCACCGGGCGACCGCCTGCAACAGCGCGACAAAGACAGTTTATACCATTTTGGCGATATTCGTTTGCGGGTAAGAACCGGTAATGGCGCCTGGAAAAGTTATTCAACAGCGTACCGCCGTCAACCCGTAAAAGCTTTACCTGTTAGTGCCAATGTTTTGGCAGCCGCCGATTTGAGCCCTACCCTGCCCGCAGACCTGCCGCTTAACGTTAAGCGCTACTGGGAAACTGAAAACGGCAACTTGGTATTGCGCTTTCTGGTTACTAACAACTCGTCAGCAGATGTAGAAATCGGCGCCCTGGGTATACCGCTTATTTTTAATAACATACTGGAAGGTAAAAAGCTGGAAGAGGCCCACAAGGACAATGTTTTTGCCGACCCTTACATTGGTGCGGATGCCGGTTACCTGGAGGTGAACCGCCTGCATGGTAAAGGAGCAAGCCTTTTAGTACTGCCCTATCAAAATACACCATTGGAGGCTTACAACCCGCTCAATGATGACTTAACGCCGCGGGGCATTGCCTTCGAGGGTTTCCACGAGTGGATGGTAAATTCTAAAGCCTATGCAGAAAACGAGTGGAAAAGAGCGGAGCAATGGAATAATCCTACCTCTACCATCCTTAAGCAGGGTGCAGCTAAAAGCTTTGCACTAAAATTTGTGCTGGCGCCGTCTATCAGAACGGTAGAAGCCGAGTTAACCCGCCAGAAACGCCCGGTTGCTGTGGGTTTGCCGGGTTACGTTTTACCGATGAACGAAACCGGCAGGCTGATGATTAATTACCTAAAGCCGGTAAAAAGCATATCGGTTTATCCTGAAAATGCACTGACCATCACTAAAACAGCCAAAACTAACGGCGGTTACCAGGGCTATACGATTAAAGGCAATACTTGGGGCCGGGCGCGTGTAAGTATTGTGTATGACGACAATACGCTGCAAACCATCAGCTATAAAGTAATTAAATCGCAGGATGATGCCATTAACGATTTAGGAAACTTTTTGACGACCAAACAATGGTTTGATGAGCCGAACGACTACTTTAAACGGTCGCCATCGGTAATTAACTACGATTACCAGATGAAACGGCAGCTTACCCAAGAGCGCAGAGCGTGGTTTGCTGGGCTGAGCGATGAGGCCGGGTCGGGTAGTTGGCTGGCCGCTATCATGAAACAGTTATTGGCACCTAACATGCAGGAAACGGAAAAGCTTAAACGCTTTGCCAACGAAACCATATGGGGACACCTGCAGGTAGACTCCGGTCCGCAGAAATACGGCGTTAAGAAAAGCTTGTTTTACTACGAACCGAAATTGGTTCCGGCCGGAACGTATAATGACAGCATCCGCTATACAGGCTGGACAGCATGGCCTAAAAAAGAAGCCGACAACCTGGAACGGTCTTACAATTACCCCCACGTGGCAGCAGCCCATTGGGTAATGTACCGCCTGGGCCGTTACCACAAAATGAATGGCATCGACTGGAAAGCCAGCTTAGAAAAGGCATACCATACCGCGGTGGCCATGGTAAATATTGCGCCCTACTACGTGCAATTTGGCCAGATGGAGGGCTCGGTATTTTTATTTATTTTGAAAGATTTGCAGCGCGAAGGCATGACCGCCATGGCCGCCGACCTGGAAAGCAAAATGAAAATGCGGGCGCAGCACTGGCGTACCTTACAATATCCGTTCGGCAGCGAAATGCCCTGGGATTCTACCGGGCAGGAAGAAGTATATATGTGGACTAACTACTTTGGCTATAACGAAAAAGCCGACGTGACCCTAAACGCCATTTTAGCTTATGTGCCCGCCGTACCGCACTGGGGTTATAATGGCAGCGCCCGCCGCTACTGGGACTTTTTGTTTGGCGGCAAACTGGCCCGTGTTGAAAGACAGTTGCACCACTATGGGTCGGCGCTTAATGCTATTCCATTGTTAACAGCCTATCGTAAAAACCCGGCTGATTTTTACTTGCTGCGTACCGGTTACGCCGGCTCGATGGGTGCATTGTCAAACATTACCCAGGATGGTTTTGGTCCGGCCGCGTTTCACTCCTACCCATCAACATTGGCTATTGATGCCTACGCTAGTGATTACGGACCAGGATTTTATGGCTATGCAGTAAATTCGGCTACTTATATTGTTAAACATCCCGATTTTGGCTGGACGGCATTTGGCGGCAACCTTACCCAAAACGGGGCCTGGGTAAAAACTGACGTCACCGCTGCAGGGCAAAGCCGGGTATTTTTGGCAGATAAAAAACTCTGGCTAACTACCGCTGCGGGCCGTATAAAGCAGGTAGACTACAACCCGCAAACCGGCGAAGTAAAACTGAACCTAAGCGGCGACACCTATCTAAACATTGATGCCCCTGCCGGCAAAACCGTAAAGCTTGCGCCGCAATACAAAAAAGGCACGGATGGTTATTACTTTATCCCGTCAGCCGAAAAATCAGCTACTACTGTTAGTTTGATGGTAAGCGGAAAGTAACTACAACTGACTATAAACATCAACACCCCGGATTATCCTCTCCTACTTATTGAGAAGGCAATCCGGGGTGTTTTATTTAAGTGCCGTAGTTTGAGGCTACTATTCGATTCAGCAGATACGATATCTGCCTGTTTATTTATCGCCCCACTCTTTTAACAAAGCTTTCTCTTCTTTGCCGGTGATGGGCATTACCGTACCGTGGCGTGGATGGAAATCCATGCTTACTTCGTTATCAATCAGGGTAAAGTTTTCCAGGTCGGTACTTTTGGTAAACTGGTATTTACCTTTGGTGTAAACATCGTACATCAGTATGTAGCCTTCACCATTGTTCAATTTAAAAACACCTGCACCTTCAACCGGGTCTTTAGTTTGCTGCACGTATTTATCCCGGAGTACATAGCCGCCGGTTAGCTGGTCAGATACCGCCACCTTGATGCCTGAGCCCGAGCCTTCAGTTTTGAAAAACAAGTAGTACTTGCCATCTTTATTGATGATGTCGCCATCAATGGTAGCGCCATTGTCCGGCTTAAAAAACAGCTGTTTAGGCTCCGACTCAAAACCGGTGAAATCTTTATTGGCGTAAGCGTAATAAATTTTATCGGGTTCGCTGCCTGCACGCATCGACCAGTAAATCATATACTTGCCGGCTTTGGCATCGTAGATAGTTTGCGGCGCCCACACCCGGTTTACTTTCGCAAACTCAGGGAACGTTGTAGGGATATTAATTTTGCTCGACTTCCAATGAATCAAGTCTTTTGATTTGAGCAGCACCATGCCCCGGTTAGAGTCCCATCCGTTGGCCGAAACCATATCGGTAGCCACCATGTAAAAGCTTTTGCCATCGGCACCACGCAAAATATGCGGGTCGCGCACACCACCGGTAGCACTGATTTCGCCTGAAGGAATTATGGGCTGATCGTGGTTTAATGCTTTAAAATGATAGCCATCATCGCTTAAAGCAAAATGGATGGCTTCTTCGTTTTTACTGTTGCCGGTAAAATACGCAAACAAGTAAGCCGAATATGGCTGTTTATCAGTCTTTTTTTGTGCCGAAGCGTTAAAGCTTAACGCTCCCAACAGCAAACAGGTTAACCTGAGGTTTTTAGTCATCATAAACAATTATAATTTATTCAAGCATCTTAATTAAACACAATAGTAGTAACAGACCGTGGCTGTAAGTTAATTACCCCGTCAAGCTTTTGCTCGGCAGACGGCCGCAAATTATCGTTAGCGCCGGCCGATGTAATATAAGTCCGGTATTTTTTTACAGACTTCAGGTTTTTGAACTGCGGACTGATGGTTCTTGCCTCGTTGGTATAGTTAAGAGCAACCATCACTAATTTATCCTTACCACCAGTAAAAGCAGCCAGCATCACATCCTGCGCAATTTTTTCGGGGCTCAGGTTGTCATCACGACCAATGTTAACGCGTTTCATGCCGGGGCGTACAAACAGGCTGTAGTTACCCATGGCCCACAAGTTTTTGGTCACGGTAAAATCGCCGTCTGTGTAAGTCGTATTAGCTGGTTTTAAGGCAATCAGGTAATAACGGGTATCAAACTCGGCACTGCCGGGTTCCCACGAGTTCCAAAGTTGCCAGGCAGCGGCGTTGCCCACCGTAATGTCCTGGTTAATTATTTTGGCTAAGAATAAGGCACAATCTATCTGACTGCGCTTTTCTTTTGATCCCTCTTTGTATCCATCGCCTAACATCGAATATTCCGACTGCCAGTACTCAATGCCATATTTTTGTGTCGTATCGGCCAGCTTTTTTCTTACAGACACAATGCTGCTGTCGCCACTATCGGTAAAATAACTGTGGCCAGCTATAAAATTGGGCACGTGTTTCAGTTTTTTTAATGAGTTAGCACTGGTATCAGCAAAAAAATGCTGAATCTGTTTTGAAGACCGCGACTTGCCTTCGTATAAATAAGTCAGCATGGCGGCTTCGGGCGTTAGTATTTGTGTGTTTAGATTTTTGCTTTCTAAGGAGGCATCTACGGCTTTGGTTACTTTAAAAATATCCTCGTTGCTCCAGGGGCTACCCTCCTGGCTGGCCTGCCCCGGTTTATTCGACCAATCCCATTGGGGTTCGTTTACCGGGCTTAAGTAAGTAAAATGCAAACCTTCCTTGTCAAAATGCTTAACCACCTCCGTTAAAAAGTCAGCATAAGCGTCGTACTTTTCGGGCTTCAAATTAGTTTTATAGTCCTTTTCGGTTTTAAAACCCCTGCCGTTTTTGGTAAACTGTACCGGCGGCGTGTTCGAAAACGCAATCAGGTTTTCGACACCATAGGCCTTAGCCTTACGCAAAAACCACTGGTAACCTGCCTGCTTGTTCCAATCATAAGTACCATCAGGCGCTAAAAAACACTCAACACGCTTACGGAAATCCTTTATACCGCTACTGTCGCCCTGTTCGGCTGTGCCGCCGCCAATGTTAAAGCGCCATGCCGAAAGGCCGATGCCTTTGGGATTGCCTTGGCCGTCGCGTTCTTTACTAAAAAGTAGCTCGGCCATTTTTTCGCGTTTGGCAACGGGCCAGTACTTGCCTATACCCTCAGAAAACCAGCAGCCCGAAGCGCCGATGTTGTGTATGGTTTGAGCCGTGTTTTTTGCATCAATAGTAATAGTTAACGGTTTACCGGGACCGGTTTGCGCCATTGCCGTACACGACAGCAGCAAAGAGGAAATTGTAAAAACAGATTGGAGAATTTTCATGGAGTTGACTGGCATTTCTGCAGCAAATTAACTAAAAAAAATAAGCTGCCGAGACTCGCTCCCGGGCAGCTTAACTATTAAATTAAACAAATACTCTCAATGTAATGGAGGAAAAACAAGTCTCCTTTTAAATAGCCAATAAATGCCTTAGCAACTACGACTGGCCAGCGTTGGGCTTAGATAGATATCCTTGCATAGAACTACTTCAATCAGCTAACTATCAATCTTTTAAAATCAGCTTTACTGTCATTACGCTATTCATAGCAGTCCATGTCCAGGCAACAGTTTGCTCACTTTAAAATCTCGAATGAAAGCTATTTTACTCTGATTCACTTACGTAAAATTACTGTTACTCGGTGCGGTTGCCTAAACAGATATTGGCTTTGTTTTAGCAAATCTTAACCACTAAAACTACATGCAATTAAATACGTATAAAAATATTATTAGAGTTAGATTAGAATTAGCTTGATTACAATTGATGTACACTCGTAAGTCGTTTATTCAATAACTAACTCAATTGCTGAAAGGGCTAAACAAGCGATGATATTGAGAAAGAAGCCAATAATTTTGATAGAACTACAGCTCATTAAATGCCGGTTCTTGAACTGCGCAAAAAAATAAAAAAGCACGTTACCAGATGCTTTAACACCCATCCTGCAACGTGCTTTTAAGTATTGACTTATAAACTTCTTAATTAAACCTGTTCGGGTTAAACTCGGAGATATTTACGGATAGTGCAGAGTTTTCGGCAAGTTCAGCTACGAGTTTGCCGGTGGCCGGGCCTAAACCTAAGCCCATCATGCCATGGCCACCGGCCACAATCATGTTGTCCCACTTACGGCTGTAGCCGATATAGGGAAGGCCATCCGGCGAACACGGACGGAAGCCATACCATACGTCTTCAACCTTCGGTAATTTCACCTGATGCTCAGGGTAGTATTGAGGTACGGCATCTACAATACCTTGTACCCTGTTCATGTTAATTTTGTCGTTTACCGGTGCGATTTCCATAGTACCGCCTACGCGTACCTGCCCATTCATTGGGGTGATTGCTACACGAGCTTCCAGTAATAATGACGGATGCACAATTTTATGGTCGCTGTTAGGTACCATAAACGAATAGCCTTTACCCGGCATTACCGGCACATTCATACCAGCCTGGCGGGCCAGTTCGGGCAACCAGGCACCACCGGTCATCACCACTACATCTGCCGAAAACTGGCCTGAAGTAGTTTCAATGTGGTCAACCTTATTGTTTTTTGCACTTACGCTAAGTACTTTGCAATGGGTTTCGATTTTTACGCCATTTTCGGTTAAGTAAGTGGTTAGCTGTTTTACCAGCGCGTTTGGATGAATATGCGCATCGCAACGATAATGTACCGCGCCTTTAACGTTTAATTCGGTATGGGGTTCTAAGCTTTGCACCTGGCTTTTGCTCAAAACCTCAACATCTAAACCCAAGTTAGTGGCCTGCTTGGCTACGTGAATTTCTTCGGCACCTGCCTTATCGGTTTTATAAAGCATCAGGATGCCCTTATCTTCAAAACCAAAATTCAGTTCCGGCTCTTTAGCCAGTTGGTTAAACAGTTGCTTGCTCAGCAAGTGCAAATCGCGCAGGTGCGGAGCAACCTTGTTTACCTGGGCATCATTGGCGTGCTTGATAAACTGCAAGCCCCACGATATCAGTTTAGGATTGAGTGAAGGTTTAACATAAAAAGGACTTTTGCTGTTAAACATCCATTTAATACCCTTTGAAACCATACCCGGCGCCGCCAGCGGAATAAAGTGGCTTGGCACAATCATTCCGGCGTTACCCGAAGAGCAGTTATCGGCCAGGTTGCCTTTATCTAAAATGGTGACTTGCCAGCCCGATTTTACAAGGTAGTAAGCAGAACAAAGACCAATAATACCTCCGCCAATAACAATGGCAAAACGAGGAGCTGACATAAATTTAATTTAATATTTAAAAAGAAACTGAAGAAAGATGTATCCTTAAATTACCTGGAAACCGTGAGCATACGGGTCGTCATCATCAATAAAGATGGTGTTGTACCCTGTGACCATAGCCCAGCCTTCAATACCGGGAATGATGGCCGGTTTACCGTTTAAGGTTGTCTCTTCTTCAATAGTACCTATAAATTTAGAGCCGATGATGCTTTCGTGTACAAAGCGGTCGCCCTTCTTTAATTTACCCTGTGCATACCACTGCGCCATACGTGCTGACGTACCGGTACCACAAGGCGAGCGATCGATGGCTTTATCGCCATAAAACACCGCGTTACGCGCTGTAGCATCGGCAGATAAAGTTGCACCGGTCCACAAAAAGTGGCTCAGCCCTTTAATATGTTCATTTTCGGGATGAACAAAGCTATAAAGCTCGTTCATTTGTTTGCGGCAAACGCGGCTCCAGCTAATCAGCTGGTCGGCCGTGTAATTTTCTATGCCTTTAAAGTTTTCCTGAGGGTCAACAATGGCATAAAAGTTTCCGCCGTAGGCCACGTCAACCAGTAAAGTGCCTAAATCGGGGCACTCAATGGTTAGCTTTTCGGCAGCCAGAAATGATTTTACGTTGGTTAACTTAACCGATTTAACCTTTTTGCCTTCCTGGGTGTAATCAACCAAAACCAGTCCAGCAGGCGTTTCTAAACGCAGCTTTCCGGGTACTTTGGGGATGATTAAACCTTCTTCGATGGCAATGGTAACAGTGCCAATAGTGCCATGACCGCACATAGGCAAACAACCGCTGGTTTCGATGTATAAAACACCTACATCATTGGCCGGGTCGGTGGGCGGGTATAAAATACTGCCGCTCATCATATCATGTCCGCGGGGCTCAAACATCAATCCTTTGCGTATCCAGTCAAACTCTTCCAGAAAGTGTAACCGGCGCTCCATCATGCTGTTCCCCTTTAACATAGGGGCACCACCCGAAACTACCCTTACCGGGTTGCCGCAGGTGTGGGCATCAATGCACGAAAACGTTCTCTTCATTATAAAATAAAAGGATTAATTGGCAACAACCGGATGAACAGGCTCCATAGTCAGTTCATTGTTAATAGTGCGCCATATCTCTAAAGGATTGTCGTTTTTTAATTCATCTGGCAAAAACTCGTCTGGCCAGTTCTGAAACGACAGCGGACGGGTAAAGCGCTTAATACCATCAGCACCAACAGAAGTATAGGCACTATTAGTTGTAGCCGGGAACGGACCGCCATGGTGCATGGCTAAACAAACCTCAACACCGGTTGGGAATTGATTGAAGATGATACGTCCGCAACGCTCTTGTACCACGGTACAAAGTTTTTCACTTTCTTCCAGGTCCTTACCGGTGGCAAACAAAGTACTGGTGAGTTGGCCTTTAAGTGATTGAGCTACCTGAAGCATTTCTTCAGCATCGCGGCAAACCACTAATAAAGAGTACGGACCAAAAACCTCTTCGTGCAGGGCCGGGTTACTGATAAATTCAGTAGCGCTAACCGTAGCTAATACCAAGGCACCGCAGTTTTCGGCTTGCTCTGCTTCGGCTTTAGCCAGTACCTCTACCCCGTTTTGTTCCAAAGCCTTAGCCTTGGTTTTTTCGAAGTTTTTAGCGATACCGGGGTGAAGCATTGGCGCCGCAGGCGTACTTGCAGCTACCTGCTTAAGCGTATCCTTAAAAGTATCCAAATCGCTGCCGGCCACACCGATAATTACACCGGGGTTGGTACAAAACTGGCCAACACCTAATGTTACCGAGGTAATAAACTGCCCTGCAATTTCGGCAGCATTTTTCTTCAGTTTATCGGGCATTAAAAATATAGGGTTGATGCTGCCCATTTCGGCAAACACCGGGATAGGCTCCTCGCGCTGAGCGGCAAGCTCGGCGATGGCGGTACCGCCTTTAAACGAACCTGTAAATGCAACGGCTTTGATAGCAGGATGACTAATCAGCATCTGGCCAATCTCATAACCTTCATCAAAAACCTGAGCGAATATACCCTCCGGCATACGGCATTTTACTCTTGCACTCTCGATTGCTTGTGCCATTAAGGCGCAGGTTTCGGGATGACCGGGATGTGCTTTCACAACAACCGGACAACCTGCAGCTATAGCACACGCGGTGTCGCCACCGGCGGTTGAAAATGCAAACGGAAAATTACCGGCACCAAAAACTACTACCGGTCCTAACCCTACCGATGTTTTACGAACATCAGGCTTAGGCGACGGCATAGCAGTCGGAAAATCTATCCTCGCGTCGAGCCAGTTACCCAGCTCGGTGTAATTGGCGTAGCTGTTCCACTGCCAAACGGTACGTGTACGTTCGCCTAACAGGCGGGCTTCTGTCAGGTTACTTTCGGTCATGGCTGTTTTAATCAGCACATCTCCCAAAGCTTCAATCTCTGCAGCCACCGTACGCATAAACGAGGCACGCTGACGAATAGAATATCCTTTTAATACCCGGAACGCTTCTTCGGCTTTGGCCACAACGGCCTTTACCTCATCCGGGCTTGCATTTTTATACATATAGTCTGTTTTACTTTACGTAGTAAAGATAGCCTTAGGCTACTACTTCTTCAGTATTGATTTTTGGCAATACAGGGCGTATAGCTACTGCGTCGCTGATTACTTTAGTTACACGGGCACGCTCTTCGCCTACCAGGGTCAAACGTGGTGCACGTACATACTCGGTACCAATACCGGTAGCTACGGCAGCTAATTTAATGTATTGTACCAGTTTAGGGTGGATATCCAACTCTAATAAAGGCATAAACCAACGGTAAATATCTAAAGCAGCTTTATACTGACCAGCTTTTACCAGGTTATAAATAGTAACAGTTTCTGCAGGGAAAGCATCTACTAAACCGGCAACCCAACCATCTGCACCGGCAACTAAGCTTTCGTAAGCCAATGGGTCAACACCTGTTAAGATTTTGAAACGGTCGCCGAAACGGTTTTTCATGCGGGCGATGTTTGCGATGTCGCGGGTAGACTCTTTTACAGCTACAATGTTTTTGTATTTAGCCAGCTCTTCGAACATCTCCAGGTTAATGAAAATTCCGTAATCGACCGGGTTATTGTAAACCATAATTTCCAGGCTAGTAGCTTCGGCAACAGCAGTCATGAAAGCAACGGTTTCACGGTCGTCAGCTTTGTAACGCATCGGAGGAAGCAACATTAAACCTGCTGCACCTAACTCTTCAGCACCTTTAGCTAATTCAACAGCGCCTTTGGTGGTAGGCTCAGCAATGTTTAACACAACCGGAACACGGCCTGCAGATACCTTGATGGCATATTTAGCCAGTTCAAATTTTTCTTCAGTGCTCAATGTACTGGCCTCGCCTAACGAACCGGCAATAATTAAACCGTCAACGCCGGCTTCAATTTGCGCCTCGATGTTTTTCGCAAAAACATCATAATCAACCTCTTCGTTCGCCTTGAACGGAGTTAACAATGCAGGGTAAACCCCGTACCACGATATTGTATTCATATTACAAAATTAAGTCGACTATAAATGTTTATATTTCCTTGGATTAATCAATAGTTATTGGATATTACCCGTTTTATCTAACGTTGCTGCGGTAGCTTTCCAGGTACTCGCGCGGTGAGTTACCCATAACGCTTTTAAATACCCGGTTAAAATTAGTGATGCTGTTAAAACCTGTGGTATAAGCTACATTGGAGATGCTGTCGCACCGGCCGGTAGCCAGCTTTTTACAGGCCTCGTTAATACGCATCTCATTTAAAAACGTCACAAATGTGTGCCCTGTATGCTTTTTAAAATACCGGCAAAAAGCCTGTGGCGTCATGTGTGCCTCTGCAGCTACATCTTCCAGCGTAATCATGGTATCGTAATGCTGCATGATGTAGTTATAGATGGTACTGATGCGCACGCCTTCGCTTTCGCTCACCTTGTCAACCGGCGTCATGGATAATGGCACCAGGTTTTCGCTGATGTTGTGCAGTGATTTTAATAACTGAAAAAACTGCATAAAGCGGTTAATACCCTTGGTTTGCTGCATGTCCAAAATGCTCTGCGACACCGAGCTAACATGCTGCGATGGTAGCTTAAACCCACCTGTGTGCTGATGAATCATGTTGCCCAAAACTTTCACCTCGGGCAATTCAAACAGCGACGAAAGTTTACCATTAGGGTTAAAAAACACCATCATGGCACGTACTTTTTTGCCGCTATCG
>CAXYKR010000204.1:0-17122 GCA_964277815.1 uncultured Mucilaginibacter sp.
TGAACCATGAACCATGAACCATGAACCATGAACCATGAACCATGAACCATGAACCATGAACCATGAACCATGAACCATGAACCATGAACCATGAACCATGAACCATGAACCAATTACTCTCCTTCCGGATATTTGCGGAAGATGCTGTTGATACGCATTTGGATGACGCCCAAGAAGGCTTCGCGGAAAATACGGGTAGACATTTTAGAAACACCTTCGGTACGGTCGGTAAAAATAATAGGGATTTCAACTACTTTAAAGCCGTGTTTCAGGGTGGTATACTTCATTTCAATCTGGAAGGCGTAACCTACAAACTTAATTTTATCCAGCCTGATGGTTTGCAGCACACTGCGCTTGTAACATACAAAGCCTGCCGTAGCATCTTTAATGTCGATGCCGGTAATCAATCTTACATAAGCCGAGGCATAGTAACTCATCAATACCCGGTTCATGGGCCAGTTAACTACGTTTACACCTTTTACATAGCGTGAACCGATGGCCATGTCTGCACCCTCGGCGCAGGTTTCGCGCAGGCGCAGAAGGTCGTTCGGGTTGTGCGAAAAGTCGGCATCCATTTCAAATATGTAATCATATTTGCGGTTGATAGCCCACTTAAAACCTAATATATAGGCAGTTCCTAAGCCTTGCTTGCCTGACCGCTCTTCGATAAATAATTTTTCCGGAAACTCAGCTTGCAGTTTTTTTACAATGTTACCGGTACCATCGGGCGAGCCGTCATCAATAATCAATAAATGGAAATCATGAGGTAGCGAAAATACCTTGCGTATCATGCGCTCAATGTTTTCCTTTTCGTTGTAAGTAGGTATGATAACTAAGCTATCAGGCACGTTTTGTAGAGGTTGTAAGCGGCAAAAGTAAATAATTCGGCTTTAAAAAAAGCAAAAAGCAGGAAAGGGTTACTTTCCTGCTTTTTATAAACAGTGATTTTGTCTATAAATTGTTGGTTTCCGCAATTACTTTATTCTCGTCTTCAGTAACATAATTTCGCTCTTTAAGGTGGGGCGAAACAAACAGGTATACTAATATAAAAGCCGCCATGATGCCTGCAAATAACCAGTAGTAGCTTGCACCCTCAAAACGCGAGAAGAAGCCACCATGAGCGATGCTATTGTTTACATAAACGTCGAACATGTTACCGGCAGCTACCGTTAACAACCAGATGGCCGACATGGTGCTTTTCATCGATTTAGGCGATTGGGTATAGGCGTACTCCAAACCGGTGATAGACACCAGAGTTTCACCCGCAGAAAGTACCATGTAAGCTAAGATTTGCCACCAAACAGAAGGATGTTGCCCGGCATCGACTTTTTCCTGTATCAAGGCAATAATAACAAACGAAATTGCTGTTAAAACCAGACCTGCACCTAAACGGCGTAGCGGTGTGGTTTTTAAGCCAATTCTGTCAAAAAACGGATAAACGATATAGTTAAATAAAGGTATAAACGACAGCAGGAAGACTGGGTTAGCTGTTTGCACCTGCTCCGGCAGTACTTTGTAGCCGAACATAGTTAAGTCCAGCTTTTTTGATTGCAATACCCATTCTGAAAGGCTTTGGTCCCACATGGCCCAAAAAATAGGCACAAAGGCAAAAACCGCCATCACTCGCCAAACTGCTTTTACACCGTCTACTTTTTCGGGGTTGTATTGTGCTTTGGCAACATCAAGCAAAGATTGCCCTGGCTTTTTTTGACCTGCATGCGTTAAAGCATACCACGAAATAAAAAGGAAATTGTCTTTTTTAATGCCTGATGGCGGTACACGTACATATTTTTTACGTCCCGAAAAGAAAATAATGGTAGCGATAGCCATTAATATACCGGGTATACCAAACGCCCATTTAGCACCGTAGTGTGCGTAGATATAAGGTATAGCAATGGTAGACAAAACCGAACCCGCATTAATGGCAAAGTAAAACCAGCCATACACCTTCGAAAGCAAGCTTTGATTGCTTTTATCAAATTGGTCGCCCACGTTGGCAGACACGCAAGATTTAATACCGCCGGCACCAATGGCAATCAATATCAAACCATATCTAAACCCGGTTAAATCTGTATCAAACAAAGCCAGGCACAAGTGGCCAATACAGTAAATCATCGACACATACAGGATGATTTTGTATTTGCCAAAAAACCAGTCGGCAGCAATAGCGCCAACAAATGGCAATGCATAGGCGAGCGAAACAAAAAAGTGTGTACTCTCATTAGCCTGTGCTTCGGCTACGGTTTGCAGGGCGGGGTTACCGGTTGGATTAAAAAACTGCGCTACCAAAAAGGTAACCAGTATAGAACGCATGCCATAAAAGCTAAACCTTTCGGCGGCTTCGTTGCCTATAATATAGGGAATGCTTTTGGGGTACTTTGGCTCTGCCAACTTCTCATCTACAGTCAATGTATCTTGGGTCATCAGTTTAAATTAGTCAAAAAAATTTTCTAAAAATAGTATTTATCCGGGAAAACCAAATTTTGTATTTGAATGTCTCGGTGCAATAATGGTTTAATTGGAGTTATTGGGATAACGCCATATTCTAATTTTTCCTGCTTTTAATTTGGCTTCGGTCTTTGATAGCCTGTTGCTTAGGATCAGGTACCTCCACGTCGTTCGGTGCCGGGATATTGCGCATGTCCAGGTTTTCTTTCAGTACCCATTTACCGTTCGTCAGCTTAAATCCATCATAGGTCAAATCGGGCCCATACATACTGGGTTGGCCTTTCATTTTATTGTCGGGAGGGGCGAGATGGTCAAACACAATGAGGTTTTGCTCAGGCATATGCCGGAGCAGCATAGAGGCTTGCCGGTTGTATTCAAACACCACTCTTTGGTGGGTAGTGTTGCCAGTAGTGAATACCGGCATACCGAACATGGGCTTGCCATCCTTAAACCAAAGTGCTTCAATTACTTTTTTGGTTGATTTAACGGTGTTGCCTTTCCATCCTAACAAAACATAATAAGGGGTAGAGGCACTAACCTGGATAATTTTATAATATTCGGCGCCATACCATTTGCGATGGTCGGTAACCGAATCGGCCGGGTTTTTTAAAAAAGGAGAATAATCTTCGAGCGGGTATAAGGCCAGTTTATTTCCGGTATTAAGCTGCATGGCACCATAAAACCGGTAACTGCCGTCTTCGTTTTGTACAAACCAGCTCATCACCCTGAATTTGTTATCGGGCGAGCGCAGGTTGCTTATAGTTTTAACCGAATCAAAATTAAAGGCGTAAGAGTTAGGCACCTTCAGCGCTTTAACCAAAGTGCGTATAAACTGATAATTGGCATTTTTTCGCTCTACATCGCTTTCATTATTAATCATCAGTAAGCCGAGTCGTTTAAGGCTATCCTGCAAAGGTCGAAGTTGATTAAGCTGGTCGGGCGTGTTGTATTTTTGCGCATACAAACAACCCGCAATGCATTGAAATATAAGGGTGGCAAATAACCGTGCTTTCCTCATGCTGTTATTATCAATAAATGAATGTTACCGTACAATAAGTTTTGTACAGGCAGTTTATAAATTAAAGACCGGATACGTTAAAAGGTTTATTTGTTGCTATAATTGCAACGATGCAATTTTGGTGTAAAAATCGCACTATATTTGATATTTAACTGTTGAATGGCAAAATTTAGTATATCACGTCAAAGGGCCCTGATGCGAAAATACGCAACCGGGATTAAATTTTTGATGATATTGCTTAGTGTATTCCTGATTATACTGGCTTTACCCAAACAAACCAAATTTAGGTATGAATTTGAGAAAGGACGAATCTGGAATCAGAATGATTTAGTTGCCCCCTACAATTTCGCCATTCTTAAAACCGCAACCGATTTAGAAAAAGACCGACTGGCCGTATTGCAAAACGTTGCACCCATTTATCGGTACAACGAGGATGTGCAGATGCAGCAGGTTGAAGGCTTTGTGAATGATTTTAATTTAAAGTGGCCTAATGCAGGTATCCCCGAAAAACTAAAAGCCAAATATTTAGAAACCGGCAAAGCTTTATTAGGTCATGTTTACGTTACAGGCTTATTGAGCCCCACCGCTAAGCGCCAGCCTACAGGGCAGTTTTACAATATTACAGTAGTTAACAAAAGCAATGTAGCGTCTGATAAAAATACGTCGGCTTTATATACTAAAGAAAAAGCGATTAATTATTTTGAAGAGGAGTTGACCCTGCGCAGCCTAAACCGGGCTTTTATGCTGGACCTGATGCAAAACCGCCTGCAAAACAATTTGATTTACGAAGATAAGCTCACCGGCAAACTCAAAGACGATGCTTTAAGCAGCATATCGGCCACTCAGGGCATGGTGCAAAAAGGCGAGCTAATAGTGGCTAAAAGTACTGTTATTAGCGATGAAATTTATCAAAAGCTGCTCTCGTACAAAAAGTATTTTGAGGATAGTGCCCGTGTAAACGGTAACCGCAAGCTGGTTTTTTTAGGGCAGTTTTTTTTGATAGGTCTGACCGTTACTTTGCTCATCGTTTTCCTGCACCTGTTCCGTAAAGACATTTACCAGGATAACCGCATGGTGGGGTTGATATTACTGGTTATCACGGCTATGCTGGCCACGTTGTCAGCCGCTATCAAATTCCAGGTGCCTAATTTATACTATATACCTTACTGTATTGTACCCATCATCATTCGGATATTATTTGATACCCGCCTGGCGTTGAATATACACTTGCTGGTCATTATGATTGCCGGCTTTTATGTACCTAATAGTTTTGAATTTGCCTTTTATGAGATTACGGCAGGTATGGTGTCTATCTACAGTATTAAAAACCTATTACGTCGCGGTCAGTTTTTAACGTCGGCGCTTTTAATCACGCTCACTTACCTGGTGGCGTTTTTAGGTATCTCGTTCATCCGCGAAGGCGACATTGCCAGCATTGAGTGGATAGAGTTTTTCCCGTTTGTGGTGAGCGTAATGCTTACGCTACTGGCTTATCCGTTAATTTACGCGTTTGAAAAGGTATTCCGCATTACCTCAGACCTGACACTGATTGAGCTGACCAACACCAATGCACCTTTACTGCGCGAAATGGCTTTTAAAGCGCCCGGAACCTTCCAGCACTCATTGCAGGTGGCGAACCTTGCCGAGAATGCAATATACAGCATCGGTGGCAATGCTTTATTGGTTAGGGCAGGAGCTTTATACCATGACATCGGTAAGATGGAGAACCCGCTTTATTTTATCGAAAACCAGACTGCCGGATTTAACCCGCATGACAAGCTGCCCTACGAGGAAAGTGCACAGATTATCATCAGCCACGTGCGCAAAGGCGTCGATATTGCTACTAAAGCTGATTTACCTGATACTATCATCAATTTTATCCGCACCCATCACGGTAACACCCGTGTCGATTACTTTTATCAGTCGTTTTTAAAGAACTTTCCGGAAAAATTTATCGATGAGAATATTTTCAGATATCCAGGGCCTATACCTTTCTCAAAAGAAACCGGTGTTTTGATGCTGGCCGATTCTATTGAAGCAGCATCGCGCTCTATTAAAGAACCCGACGCAAAATCAATCAGCGAACTGGTAGACCGTATTGTCAATTACAAGCTTAATCAGAACCAATTGAAAGACAGCGATATTACTTTGAAAGACTTGGAAACCATCAAAACCATATTTAAACGCATGCTGATGAGTATTTACCACGTGCGAATAGATTATTAAAAATTGAATGAAATTTTTTTTGATGGTATAGTTGAATTACTATATTTGCACTCCCGAAACGGGATACAAGTTCTAAAAAAGGTGAGGTGCCTGAGAGGCCGAAAGGATCAGTTTGCTAAACTGACGTACGGGAAACTGTACCGAGGGTTCGAATCCCTCCCTCACCGCCAGCAACTAAAACAAAAGCAAGAAAGCCTGTAGATCACCCGATTTACAGGCTTTCTTGCTTTTAGCCGTATTATTGAACTTGTATACTCTTTTATAATTTGATTGTGACTTCACGCGGAAGAGAAGTCACAATGAATAGTTCTTATATAATGGCTTTAGAATTGTTTAAAGTGCCTTAATTATCCTTTCTGATACCTATTTACTTACAACAATAGTTTGAATCAATAAATTTTCAAAGCAGCAGTACGTCCTCAAGGGGTATTATGATGCAAGATTAATCCAAATGGTTATTTTGTGTATCCAGATGCTTTTTTCTTTCTCTTTTGAGTTGTATGTATTCAGACGGCGACATGTTGAATTTTTCTTTAAAAGCTTTTGCAAAATAATTAGGAGTTGAGTATCCTACCTGGTATGCAATCTGCGCCACTTTCATGCCGCTTTTTTCCATGAGTTGTACGGCCTTGTCTAATTTTACTGAGTTAATAAACTTTACCGGTACAAGGCCTGTAATCTCCAATATTTTATTATAAAGCGACCCCCGACTCATATGAAATTCACGGCTTATGGCATCAACTGACAGCTGAGGGTCTGTCAGGTTTTTTTCGATGTATAGTACTACAGCCTTCAAAAACTTTTCATCTTCCGACTCGATTTCCATCTCATCAAGCGTTACTTTCAAAAGTCGGGAATAACTGGCTTTTAATTTTTCATTGAGTGCAAGCAGGTTCCGGATTTTTACCTGTAACACGGCAAAGCTAAACGGTTTGGTCACAAAATCATTTGCTTCCGAGTCCAGTGCCATTAACTGGTCGGTTTCCTGGTGAGACGCCGTAAGTACAATGAGCGGGATGTGCAGCGTTCTTTTATCTTTCTTAAGTTTTTTACTTAAGGCAATGCCATCCATCACCGGCATATTTACGTCGGAAAGAATGAGGTCGGGATGCATGGAAAGCGCCAACTGCCAGCCCTGATGACCATCAGCAGCCTCGGCAATACGATAAGTTTGTTTTAGATTCTCCCTGAGGTAAAAGCGAAAATCGGCCTCATCATCTATAATCAAGACTAATGGTTTGTCATTTTGTGCTATTATCGCCTCTTTCGGTTCGATATTCGGTTGTGGTTCTGGAATATCGTTCATATCCACCAACGGCTGATTAATCGCCACGCTTAGCGGTATCTCGAAATAAAATTTACTGCCTAATCCAAAATTACTCTCGGCTTTGATGTCTCCGCCGTGCATGCGAACAAATTCTTTGGCGATAGAAAGACCAATGCCCGACCCTTGGTTAGCAACTTTCTTATGATTGTCTGTTTGGTAAAACCTGTCAAAAACGTGCGGTAAATCTGCTGCCTGGATTCCGACTCCGGTATCGATTACCTGGCAACATAGTAGCAAGGTGTCCTCAGAGACATTTTTCAGGTTGATTTCAACGATCACCTGTCCGCCCTGGTCTGTAAATTTAAAAGCGTTAGATAAAAGGTTAAAAAGAACACGTTCCAGTTTATTGACATCCATCAGGGCGGTAAATGTTTGCTGTGGTAAAATTATTTTATATTCAATACCCTTCCTTTGTGCCAGCTCAATAAACGAATTTGTAGTATCCTGCAAAAATGCCAATAGGTCTTCTGCGCTGAGGTTTAGCGTCAGCTCGCCTTGTTCCATTTTTCTGAAATCTAAAAGCTGATTAACCAGATTGAGCAGGCGGCGACCGTTTCTTTTAACCAACTCCAATTGCGGACGCATTTTTACAGGCGTTTCATCTGCCAGCAAGTTTTCTACCGGACCCATAATAAGCGAAATAGGGGTTCTGAACTCGTGGCTCAAATTAGTTAAAAACTTAATCTTCATTTGGTCAAGCCTGTGCGCATGTTCTGCGGCAGAGCGCTCTTCCTGTAACATTTGTCTGGCACGTTCGCGTTCCTGCTCTAATAAAAAATGAGCCTTTATTTTACGTATTTCCAGTTTACGAATAAAGAATATGGCACTTACGGCAACAACCATATAGAAAAGAAGTGCTAACGGTGTTAACCATAGCGGCGGCGAAATGATTACAGTAATGCTCCTTGTCTTTCCGGTCGAAACACCATCGCTATTGATGGCCCGTACATGAAATTCGTATCTTCCTGGACTTAAGTTGGTATACGAGGCTTGATGGTTTTTTCCTGCACGTATCCACTCTTTATCAAATCCATCTAACTTATATTCATACTGATTTTGAGACGGATTGGTATAGTTAAGCGCCACAAATTCGATGGCAAAATTTTGCTTGTACTTTAATTCAATCTTCCGGGCGGATAATATGGGCTCTGTAATAGGGCCATCTTCTTCAGGAACAGCTTTTTTATTATCAACATAAAGATTAATCAGGGCTATTGCGGGTTTACGCAAGTTTTTTCTGATGTCGGAAGGAGAGAAATAATTAATCCCGTTTTGACCGCCGAAATAAATGTCTCCGTTAGATAAGGCAACACCCGCGCCCAATACAAAGGGGCTGTTTTGTAGACCATTTTGCGCATTGTAATTGGTGATGGCGAAGGTTTGCCGGTCAAGCCTACTGAGACCTCTATTGGTACTGGCCCAGATGTTTCCCTGCTTATCTTCAACCAACTTGTAAACAATATCATTTGGTAACCCGTCCTTTTCTGCAAATGTGCGGAAACTTTCTATTTTGGGATTGAACAGGCTGATACCGCCTCCGTTGGTGCCAATCCAAAGCTGCCCGGTTTTGTCTTTGAGTATGGTTAGTACATAGTTGTTAGGCAACCCACTGTTACCTTTCTTGTACGCTCTAAAAAGTCCGGTAGACGGATCGTAAACTGATATGCCGGCGCCAAACGTACCAACCCAGATTTTACCCGATCCATCTTCCTCAATGGTTCGGATAACGTTGTTAGACGGATAATGAGCATCATCCGTATTACCTGTTGGATTTACAAAGAAGCGTATGTTCTGCTGCTTTTTGTCGAGCAAATTAATGCCTCCGCCGTCTGTACCAATCCACAGGTTTCCATTATGGTCTACTTTGGTACAAATGATGTTGTTACTGTTCAGCCCGGTTGGGCCCGTTTCTTTTATAAACTGCCGGTAACTGCCATTTTGAGGATTGTAGGCGAACAGACCGTCGAAATAAGTGGAAATCCACAGCGTCTGAGGCCCGGCCATTTCCAAACCCATAATGGCAAGTTTAGGGCGTACATTAGTTTTAGAGGGGGTGATGCTAATATGGTCAAACAATCCGGAGCCTGGACGAAATAAATTCAAGCCGCCTCCATCAGTGCCAACGAATACATTATTGCCGGAAGCTTCTGCAAATGAAGTAACCACGGCAGCGCTCAGACCTTTCTCATCGAAGGCGTTTCTTTGTTTATGATTAAAGTGAGTGAAACTTTGGTCAAATTTATTCAACCCACCTTGGTAAGTACCCAGCCAGCATATTCCATGATTATCAAAGTATATCGACCGGATAGATTGACTGTTAATCCCGCCGTTGTTGCGTTCATCAGGATGGTAAACGGTGAATGTTTGTTTTGTGATATCAAGTATATTCAATCCGCCGTCGGTACCAATCCATAATTGATTATGGTCATCGGCTTTTATCGCGCGGATATGATTATCGCTCAGTCCACCTGCAGATGTATTGGATTTGCGGTAATTTCGAAATGTCTTTAAATCGGCGCTAAGCATGCTCAAGCCGTCCAGCGTACCCACCCAGATATTGCCCGCACGGTCTTCTGTTATACGAAGTACATGGTTGTTTATCAGTGAATTGTTGTTCTTATCGTCATGCGCGAAGCGGGTAATATTATGGCTTGCCGGGTCAAACAGTAAAAGCCCGTTTAGCGTAGCTATCCATATTCTATGGCTGCGGTCCTTAAATATCTTCAACATAGATTCCGCATGCCGCAATCCAGTCACCCGTACATGTTTTACTAACCGCTTTTGAGGGTTTAGCTGGTAAAGACCATTAAATGAGGTAATCCAGATATTGCCCTGGCGGTCTTCCGTCATCCCAGTAATGGCCTCACTAACCCACTCGTTATCAACAGTGAATTTGAAGTTTTGGAAAATGTCCTTTTTTCGGTTATAAAGGCTAAAACCACCGCCGTTAGTGCCTATCCATAACTGCCCCAGTCGGTCTTCATATAAACAGCTGATAGAATTGTTCTTCAAGCTGGTGCTATCATTGTCTTTGGTGCGGTAAACGGTAAAGTTCACACCATCAAAGCGGTTAAGCCCGTCATCAGTAGCTATCCATATAAAGCCAAATTTGTCTTTAACAACGTCAAAAATCGTGTTAGACGACAGTCCGTCATTAACGGTGTATTTGTCAAAGTTGACTTTAACAGGCTGAGCGTTTGCAGTAATGGCGTAAAACATAACCCACACGAGCAAAATGCCTGCTTTTTTAAGGTTACTGCATTGGTCTCTTAATTCAGAAATCATCCTCGTAAAACTTAATCTCATTAATAATTAGCCGGAAATTTCAGTCCGACAGGGCAAAATCCGGTAATTACATTAGATATCTTTTAGCTTACCGTAAGGATTAAACTCAGAGCATCATACGCTATAAACTTCAACTAAGTAGCTAATAAGAGTATACGCGCTTTTAAGGCGTGTAATTAGTTTGGATTATAATTGGTATTCCTTGTAGATTTAAGGTTGCGTTAAAATTAACAATTGCTATAACATTTGCCAAATAATTTAATTAGTGTATTAAAGAAGATGCATTGCCTCGATGAAAATTATCAATGTATTAAAACTAAATGATAGCAATTAGGCAGTTAAGCTTTCACTACAAAGCGGGGATAAGCCAATAAGCAGGTTACCAGTTAGTAGATTAAATGATGACCTTTTATAATATTTTCTTTGATGCTAACACCAAGAGAAGTGATGTTGAATTTTATTATTCGAGCAGCATATTACTCAAACATCAATCGCTGTTAGACGCAACCCGAGTAAACATAAAAGGTGTTGTTTTGCACAAAAAAGCGGTGGTAAATTGTTCATCGCGGACATTTTTACCCGCTTTTTATACATATCAGTATCATTTGGCTACATCCGCAGAGTAGCTTTGATTCAGGAAAATAACCAGGTTCAGCAGCATAAGATTTTATTGCAATCGATTGCTTTTTTTATCATATGCGTTGATGCTTGTTCAACTTTCCTGACCCGCGCCTTTTTCTTCAAGGCGATAAAACCAATTATAAAAACTCAATAAGTAACCTAAATAATATTTATGGATTAGAATTTTATTCTCTTAAAACGCTGCTATTACCGGGAGAGGCAAACATTTATAATACGAGCCCGGCATTCCAATTGGCTTTAAGCCGAGTACCAATTAACCGAAAATTAACTTCTAAAAAATTTATAAATCAGACGCTTGCTGGTGAGGATATTTTCGTCGGCTTTTGGTACACGCGTGATACTGCAATGCTATAGGACTAAACATCTTTAATATCCGTAACCGCGAAAATCTCAAAATGTTTCAAATCAATTAATTATATAAACCTAATAAACCATCAATATGACGACACTTATACCCATCCCTATTTCCGGGGAAAGTATGAAGCATTCAAATTATTTAAGAAACATGCATCTCTGGCCAACTACGACTTCAGCGTGCAATGGAAATAGCAGACCCTAAACCAAATCAATAATGAAAGCATATTTTAAAGTGCAAGGCGGCAAACGGCGAGGTTATTTTTATAGCTGCCCTGCCCGGATATTTTACATTACTGTCATGCTATTGATGACCTTGATAGAGGTGTCTTTAGCCCAACCAAAGCGTACAGTAAAAGGGCAGGTATTCGACCAGCAAAAAAACACCATCATCGGTGCGGTTATACGTGTAAAGGGCACCAATACCAGCCTTCAAACCAATGGCAAAGGCGAATTTTCGGTTTCGGTAAGTGGTTCCAATCCTGTACTGGTTGTCAGTTATGTGGGCATGACCACACAGGAGGTAAGCGTTGGCGATAAAGACTTCATCAACGTAAGCCTCAAAGAAAACGTCTCGCAGTTAGGGGAGGTTGTGGTAACGGTAGCTTACGGCCAACAAAAGAAACAAAGTGTAGTAGGGTCAATCGTGCAAACGGATAGCAAAACCCTCGAGCGCACAGGTGGTGTATCCAGCTTGGGAGCGGCTTTAACAGGTAACTTACCGGGTGTGGTAACCACTTCAAGTACTGGTATACCTGGAGGTGAAGACCCTCAAATTTTAATACGTGCCCGCAGTACCTGGAATAATTCAAGTCCACTTATTTTGGTGGATGGTGTTGAGCGTTCTATCAACAACGTTGATATTGCTTCTGTAGCAACAGTATCAGTTTTAAAAGATGCATCGGCCACAGCGGTTTTCGGTGTGCGTGGTGCTAACGGCGTTATCCTGATTACTACCAAGCGCGGTAGAGAGGGAAAAGCTGAGATTCGTGCATCGGCAAATACAGTAATTAAGGCGCCTTCGAAATTACCGGGACGACTGGATTCTTATGACATGTTCCAGTTACGTAACAGAGCCATCGAAAATGAATTGGCTTTAAGGCCTGCTGCTTGGAACGACATCATGCCGCAGGATATTATTAATAAATACAGGTTTCCTGCAAATGACGCCGAGCGTGAGCGTTATCCGAACGTTGATTGGGTAGAAACCTTATTTAAAAACAACGCTTTATCTTACAATGCCAACCTTAATATAGCAGGGGGTACCAAATTTGTAAAATATTTTACAAGCGCTGACTACCAAAAAGAAGGAGATCTTTTTAAAACCTTCGACAGCAACAGGGGATACACGGCTGGTTATGGGTTTAACCGTTTAAATATCCGTAGCAACCTGGATTTTCAAATTACGCCAAGCACCGTTTTTACTACCAACATTTACGGCTCAAGGGGTGTGCGTCAAAGACCCTGGATTAACATTAATGAGTATAACACCTGGGGAGCTGCCTACTATACCGCACCCAACTTGTTTTTGCCTCAATACTCAGATGGTAGTTGGGGCTATTATGCACCCAACTCCGGTCAGGGCACCAACTCAGCAATGCTTTTAGCTACCAGTGGTTCAGAGATAATCACCACATCAAGAATTACAACAGACTTTATCGTTGAGCAAAGCCTGGGCATGTTTGTTAAAGGGCTGAGTGTGCGTGGTAACTTATCTATCGATAATACTTTTGTTGAGAATGGCCGCGGAATAAATGATGTCAACAATCCTACCCGGCAAAAATACATTGACCCTCAAACGGGTAACGTTACTTATACACCAGATAAGGATGCAAATACTCAATTCAGCTTCAAGGAAAGCGACCGTTGGGCAGCTGCCGGTGGTGTAGTTGACAATGGGTCAACATTTCGTCGTATGTTTTCGCAGGTGCGGTTAAATTATGCTACCAAGATTGGCGAACAGCATAATATTACAGCATTAGGGTTGTGGAACAGAGACCAAATTGCAAGCGGAAGCGTCATCCCTTCATACCGCGAAGAATGGGTATTCAGAACCACTTACGGCTTCAAAAATAAATACAACTTCGAGTACAACGGTGCTTACAACGGGTCAGAAAGATTTGGCCCTGATTACCGTTTCGCTTTCTTTTCATCAGCCGGTGCAAACTGGATGATTTCTGAAGAGAAATTTATGAAATCGTTAAAGTTTGTCGACTTGCTTAAACTGCGCGGAACTTACGGAACGGTTGGTGACGATAGTGGCTCACCGCGTTTTGCCTATCTTTCTGAATGGGCCTTCGGCGGCAGAACCAGGCTCGGAACATCCGGTATACCTGCCGAACAAAGTATTTATAACTGGTATCGGCAAACAAGTGTAGGCAACCCGAACGTGCGTTGGGAAAAAGTGCGAAAAGCTAACATCGGTGTAGATTTTGCATTTTTCAACAATGTTCTTTCTGGCAGCGTAGATGTTTTTCAAGACAGGAGAACGGATATCTTAAGCTCGGGCGGCAACAGAGCAATTCCTTCTTATTATGGAGCAACGGCACCTACCGCGAATAAAGGTAGGGTAGATGCGAGCGGTTATGAGTTTGATTTGCGGTTCAGCAAGAATCTATCGCGCAACATTCGTTTGTGGTCAAACGTGAACTTTACTCATGCTGAAAACAAAGTTATCATTGCTGACATTCCGCAGCTGTTACCTGATTATCAGAAAACAGAAGGTAAACAGATTTTTCAGAACTACTCTTATGTAAGTTCAGGCCGCTACAATAACTGGGATGAGCTTTACGCTGGTACGCCACATGCTGAAAACGACAACCAGAAATTACCGGGCAACGCTTACATCATAGATTACAATGGCGACGGTGTAATTAATGCCAGTGATAATATTCCTTACGGGCATACCGGCAATCCGCAAAATACGTACAGCGCTACCCTCGGACTCGACTGGAAAAACTTCAGCGCATTCGTGCAGTTTTACGGCGTTAATAACGTAACCAGGCAAGTGGTGCTTACCACGTTCAGCGGACAAAATACCCTGGCGTTCAATCAGGGCAGCATCTGGTCAAAAGATAATCCTGATGCCGATGTTCCTATGCCGCGCTGGGCATCCACACCAAGTGGCTATCAAGACGGAACCCGCTATTTCTATGATGCATCCTACGTCAGGTTAAAAAACGCAGAGATTGCTTACACTTTTAATCAGCCTTGGGTAAAAAAGATAGGTATGTCAACGCTTCGTGTATTTGTTAACGGCAACAACTTAGCCGTATGGAGCAAAATGCCGGATGATCGCGAGGCCAATTATCAAAGCGCCGGCGGACAGGGATGGGCGTCTCAGGGTGCATACCCCACTGTTAAACGCTACAACTTTGGTGCAAATATCACTTTCTAAAAGAAGTTTGTTATGAAAAGAAATATAAGAACACTCGTGTCGGTTGCAATTCTTTCGTGCATAACCGGAAACATTTCGTGTAAAAAATATCTGGATAAAAGTCCGGAATCTGTAGTGTCGGCAGAAGTTGCCTTTAAAGATTTTACCAATTTCCAAGGCTTCACCGAAGAGTTATATAACTGTATTCCCGACTTTACCAACCGTTACTGGACCAACAGCTGGAACTGGGGCGATGACGAAATACAGTCTTCTGCTTTAAACTTCCATATCGTTAACAAAATAGATAACGGCGATTTTTGGGGCTGGCAAAGGGAATTTGACGGTTGGGGAGCCGGCTGGATGGATGCACCGAGCGCCAATACCAATGATGACCGTTTCTCGAAAGGTTTGTGGCCGCTTGCCTGGTACGGTATACGCAAAGCCAACCTCGGCCTGGAAAACATGAACCTGATGGTTAATGCAACTGATGAGGAACGCAACCTCATCAAAGGTCAGTTATTATTCTTCAGAGGCTGGTTCCATTTCCAACTAATGCAATATTTTGGTGGTCTACCCTATATCAATAAAGTGTTGCCTGCAGACCAGGATTTGCGCGAACCACGCCTCAAATATCAGGAGTGCGCCGCTCTGGCCGCAAAAGACTTTAGAGAGGCTGCCGATTTGCTGCCTTTAAATTGGGATAAAACAGCACGTGGCGGGCAAACACCCGGAAAAAACGAATTACGGATTGATAAAGCAATGGCCCTGGGGTACCTGGGTAAAAACTACCTGTGGGCAGCCAGTCCGCTCATGAACATGGTATCAACCGGTAACCGTAGTTATGACGTTGAGCTTTGTAAAAAAGCATCAGCAGCATTTGCCGAATTATTGAACCTCAGCGAAAGCGGCCAGATACCTTACAAGCTGGTATCGTTCGACAGATATTACACCAACTTTTACACGTTTGGCCAAAACTGGCAACTGCCGGGAGGTAACAACGCGGATGGTGTGAGCAGGGAGGCTATATTTAGAGGTCCTTACTGGGATGCACACGGTTCTACCTATGGTACAGCCAAGCAATATACGCCTGGTCCAATTATCGAGGAGGGGAACGTAGTATTTACACCTACCGCTAATTATGTAAATAATTATGGTATGAAAAACGGTCTGCCTATTAAAGATGTGACCAAGGCCGATGCCGAATCTGGTTACGACCCGCAATTTCCATGGAAAAATCGTGACCCGCGCTTTTACAACGACATTGTTTTTGATGGTGTAAAAATGGTAAAAGGCTCCATCCCTTCAAATATCGCAGAATCTAACCGTTATGCAAATTTATTCACCGGTGGCAGTTCGCGCGATGAGCGTGTAGGTAGCCGTACAGGCTTTTTAATGTTCAAGTTTACGCCTATCACATCAAACAGGTTTGACCAAGGCTATGCCTACGGCCAAAACCTGAACATACGTGTACCTTATATGCGGTTGGCTGACATTTACCTGATGTATGCCGAAGCCAGTACTGCCGGTTACGGATCTGCATTGGGTAAAGATCCTTCTTTTTCAAAAACAGCTTTAGATGCTATCAATGTGTTGCGCGACCGTGCCGGAGTAGGGCGTGTGGCAGCCAAATTTCAGGGCTCGGCAGATGAGTTTATGAAAGAGGTAAGACGCGAACGTGCTGTAGAACTTGCATTTGAAGGCCATCGTTTTACTGACCAGCGCAGATGGATGCAGTTTATCGAATCTCCTTACAATTTGAAAACAGCTATTGAGTTTGACAGGGCTGCAACACTGAACCCGACAGCAGACCCTAAAGAGAACCGGGTAGTTAATTTGAGGGAGCGCACCATCGTTACGCGTCCATTTACCGAGAAGCATTATTGGTTTCCGTTAAAAAGAGCTGATGTAAACATGTATCCCGAATTTAAACAGAACCCAGGCTGGTAAGCTCCTTTATCTATCACATTAAAATAAAGTCATTAGCAATGAAGTTTTCAAATATAGGGATGGTATCGTGTTGCCTGTTAGCGCTCATTACCGGCGCAGCCAGGGGGCAGGATACCGTCAAAACAACAATTAATGCCGTTGTCCGCGGGCAATTAGGCGAGCCCGTTACGGGCGCAAGAGTAGTCAATGAAATTGGCGGCGCAGAAACCAAAACAAACCAGGCCGGTGTATTTTCGCTAAAAGCACTTCCTAACACCCGCTTAACTGTTACCGCGCAGGGTTATGCACCAGCGTTGATATCAGTTTCGGATACACTTAAACGGATAGCCCTTGTAAGGGAAGATTTAATTGTGCCGGTAGCGTTTCGCAATGCATCAGAAGATGACTTGCTGGGTGGTGTATCCAGCGTGAATTATAAAAACATCTTCGAGAAAAACTTCTCGACCAATGGCTTTGACGGTTTGGAAGCTTTTGCTGCCAGCTTTCATGGAAATATATG
>CAXYKR010000205.1:0-8403 GCA_964277815.1 uncultured Mucilaginibacter sp.
CTCGCCTGCCTGCATGTTGCTGCCGGCGCCGGTCACTTTCATATATACTTTTAGCGGCGTTTCGCTGCTCAGGATGCCATCGGCTTGCAGTTTGGCCAATATCTGCCCCGGCGACGAGCCATGCGGAATCTGGATGTACTGATTACTCTTGTCGTGCGTGTGAGGACTGCGCAACGAAAAGTAAATCCAACCGGCAAAAGCCGCAACGGCAACAACAGCTATAATGATTAATAATTTTAAAGCTTTCATGCAATAAATTTTGGTTTGAACACCATTTCAGTAAACGAATGTCCGCTCAAATATATGACAAGTGCCTTAAATTTTTACATTTCGTGCAAGGGCACTGTTTTTTAGGCTGATAGTTTAACAACCGGCCCGGCAGGTTGCCTGAAAACACCTATCAGTAAGAATAGTTATCTATAGATGATGGTTTTAGTTACGATGTGTAACAATAAGCCCCGACGCACGTCTTATTAATAGTTTTCTTATAAAGCAATCCTTTTTCTGCATGCAAATACTCAAAAGCTACATCGTGGCAGCAAGTCTGCTTTGTGCCGGCGGCGCTCAGGCGCAGGTTAATTCGTTTAATATCGACAATACTAAGTTTAACCGGCCGCTCAAGGCAACGTTAGACAGCGTTTACCAGTTAGACCAGGCACCCCGCTTTAAATTTTTGGAAGCCCGGCAAAAAAACGCTAACCCAGCCCTGGTAGACAGTCTGCGTAAAGTAATGGTAGAGCACGACCATGAGAACCTGAAAAAATGCATCGCCATACTGGAAAAATACGGCTGGCAGGGCCCGCAGCAAGTAGGTATGGAAGGTAGCCAGGCTTTGTTTTTGGTGATACAGCATGCCGACCTGCCCATTCAGAAAAAATACCTGCCCATGATTAGGGAAGCTGAGCGCAAAGGCGAAATACTGTCGAGCAATTTGGCCATCCTCGAAGACCGCATCAACGTGCGTGAGGGCACCTCGCAGCAGTACGGCAGCCAGGCCTTTACCGATACCCAAACCGGCAAGCTGCATTTTTACCCCATTGCCAATTTAGGCCAGTTAGAAGAGCGCCGCAAACGCATGGGCCTCGTACCTATGGCTGATTACGCCAAACTGATGCGAATGGATTGGAACCCGGAGCAATATGAAAAATCGTTGCCCGAAATTGAAAAAATCATCGCCCGGCAAAAAAAGAAGTCATAATATTTTGGAGGGATTAGGGTTAAATGAGATGCCTGTCACCGGCAATTGGCGAAGAAGTTTTTATGGCGCAGAAAAATCAAATAAGCGATTTTTTAAACGCTTGGCTGTAGCGTTTTGGCGATACCCGGCGTATGGGCTTTAAAACTTAACCAAACTTGTCATGAAAAAGCTGATTGCCGGAATGATGTTACTGTGCCTGGTGGCCTGTAAAAAAGAAAGTGTTTATGGTCCGCTGCAATTGCGCAACGGTCAGGAAGTAGAACTGCTGGTAGACCACCGCTACGCCGCCAACCAGGACCGCCTGCTTAAACTGCCCGAACAAGCCAACGCCGGCGCATCGCTGCTGGGTTTTACGAACCGCGAACCGGGCTACACTTACCGGGTAAAAGCCCGCTTTAATCATAATGATAACCCGCCTGCCGATGGCGCTTCGGAAACCTACGAGTTTATCAACATCATCAGTCGCGAAAAGTACCAGGGTAATGAGTCGTTCACGGTGCCGCTTATTGTTTCCTACATTCCCGGCGGCCCCTTTATCCGTCTTGGCAAAGAGGGTAATGATTATTATATAGAACCGGGCAAACTGCAGCTTACCTATAACGACCCGGCCATTGCTGCCCAGCTCGAAGAAATTTGGCAGTATTACCTGTCGCTACTCTCTAACCCCGTAAGGACAGCCCGCCTAAAATGGACTGCCATCAAAGCCACCGTTATCCACGACCCGCAAAAATTCGGCAAAGCGTATCTCGTGCAGCAGTTAGAGTTTAACCAGTAAGGTGGGGTGCAGAGTGGTTGTAAAGTGGTTGGTGACAACACCAACCACAGGCTGGAATTTAAGATCCATAGTTTCAGTTCTCCCACTGTGGTTAGTCAAATTTATAACAATAAAGTAGTAACGCTCGTCAATGATAAGATATATCAAGAAATTGACGAGTGTGATACGACTTAACAAAAAGCTCATTTCAGCCTGAGGTCGGGTGTTATCACCGACCTCCCGCCAGACAGGAAAGTTTTACTAAGTTCATCAATTTCCTACCTGACTACACAGCAAACCCGACTGCCAATCACTCCTTACTTGTGTATCTTTATAAAATCTTGAAAGCTGACATACATCACCGGTTTGCCGTCGTCCCTGTCGTTGTCGGTAAATAGTTTGCCTGTTACGGTGACCGTTTTACCCTTTAAGCCTTTGGCTAATCGTCTTGTTTCGGGGCTATCCAATATTACTATCAGGCGTTGATTGGGCGAGTCGGCACCTAAAAACAGATAAACTTCCTTTGGCGTTTGCCTTAGTCCGGATACCGGGCTTGTTACAATAACCTCGTCAAAGATGTGGCGGCTGACGCTATCCAATGGGATGGGAAATGGATCAAATTCGAAAATAATAGGTGTTGGCGACCTACCTATTACATGTTTGGCTTTGTGGGGATGATGTTTTTGTTTCTGTTGCGCGTGCAAATGTGATTGGAATGCAAGCATTAGACATAAAACAGTAATAAGGCATTTCATAAGTGAAGTAAGCTAAAGTGATTGCTTTCAAAAATAGATAAATGTAAAGCTGATTCAGCTCTACCTCCCTGCATTTGATGATATCTGTGCACGATATGAACGGCATCCCACAGGACAAGCTCGCCACCTTAATTACAAGTGTTCATTACTTAGCACGTGGGATGCCGAAATAAATTCGGCATGACGGGCGGGGTTGAAATTACCGTTGTGTAAATGTCAGTTGTAGATGCCAGCCATTACGCCTCAGCGTCATCATTTTGCGAAAGCACATCAATAGCAGCTTGTAAATCTTTCTGGGCAACCATCACCTTGACCGGTGCCACGCCGCCTGCCGAAACCAGCCAGGGGGCTATCACACCCAGGGTTTCGTTTTCAATAAACGACTCGATATTGTTATCCTGAAGCCTGGCCTGAATTTCCATCGCTTCATTAAAATCTGCAGCGTAAGCCTGCACTAAATGTTCGCCTGAATTTTCCATGATATTACTGTTTAGCTCTAAGTAAACATACACTTTAATATTCGGTTGAGCATAGTGCGGTTATTTTAATTTCAGACGCTCAGCATAGCTGCACTATTTACTCTTTTAGTTGCCCATCCTGAAATCGGAAACGCTGTTTCGTGTTAAGCTTACCTCGTCAAAATAACTCACGGTGCCTTTGTCTACCGGGCATTGCGCGCTAAGCCCTACCCATAATTTTCGGGGATAATTGTTTTTGTAGAGGCGTACCAGGTGCCATACTTTTTTATCGAGCGAGTAATAGCTGCCCACCGTTTTGGTATCTGACGATAGCTTCATGTACACAAAGGGGCTCTGTACCACGTCGTGGTTATTATCGTCGGACGTGCCGATGGTGCGCACGGTAACCAGGCGGTGCTTGCCGCGCTCGTCTTGCTCAAAGCAAAATTTCTGGTACAGGTCGTCGTTGGTGTACAGGTAAAGCACACCGGCGTTGTACAAGCCTGCCGGGGTAAAGGTGGGCGTTACTTTAGCTACAAGCGTAAAAGGCTGGCGGTTATCTACCTCGGTAAGTAAAATAGGCGCGGTATTGTTAGACAGTTTGCCGTCCGGGTCCGAAAAGTAATCCTTCTTTTCGCCTACCCTAAAGGCCATGCGGTTGCCGGTTATTTTGGCCAGCGTATCGGCACCGTTAACCGATTTGGTAAACTTGATGCCCGAAAAACTGATGTTGCAGGGCGTGCCGTTTACCCGCGCCGCCAGCACCCGGTGGTGCGGTGCATCGGCATTGGCCGACGAGCCATATTGCTGCGGATTGGTACAGGCGCCAAACAAACCTGCACTAAGCAGGGCCATGGCGGTTATAAATTTAGGTCTCATTGGTGTGCGTGTATTTTGCCAAGGTAGGCAATTAAATGTTAGGGCAGCGAGGTATTTGGCGGGAATCCTGATTACGGGAGCAAATTTGAAAGTTTTTTCACACAGGTTAACACCGGAATGTAAAGCAGCAGTAACAGTAAATATTTTTTCATGATAAGGTGTTGGTGATGATTTGCCGACGGATTATTCGACTTGCGGCTTTTATGTGAGTATAAACATCCGGTAAACATAAGCCAAAGCGTACCAAATTAATACCGCCATCAATATCACAACAACTTTACCGCCGATGGTAAAAGCCAGGTTTAGGATTTCGGTACTGGAAGACTTAGCCGCCAAGTGTACGACAACATTGTAAAACACCAGCACAGATAGCAGTAAGCTGATGAGGTTGGGTTGGTTGTATAGCACGGGCGTTTTGGCTGAGTGCTAATATACTTGATTGTTTCGGCTTATGATGGCGTGATTTTTTGGCGACAGTGATAATACAAAAACGGGTAACTCTTAATTTCACTAAACAGGTTTACATTAAACTTTATACCAATTTGTACATTTACCGACATTATCCCTAAATTAAGTAAACTGTTTTTCGATGATTGAAATGGTTAGCGTACTGATACTTCACTCTGCATTTTTTATATACCTGAATATAACGATTTACGCCTGGCTGAACAAGGCTTTTGTTATCAGCAAAACTATGTTGTATAGTTTAGCAGTGGCTGCAGTTGTAATTATCTTAATGCACTTGTTATGGCCCGTCGTGAACGACACAGTAGATAAACCTAAATTGGCAACTCTGCTTTGCTTGAGCCTCATGCCAATCATTGCCTACTTTTTACACCAATATTTCATTTATAAGTTTAAACAAGATTTTTCACGACAAGATGCTGCAGGGCAAAAATTCTATGCTTTTTTTGTGCGGTTTACCGATGCCTTTTTTAAAAAACTGACTCCTGCGGTATTTACGATTATACAATTCAACATCATCTGGAATGCCGATAGTTTTTGAGTTGATTGAAACGATGGAAAAATGGCTAAGTCATGTTTAGCCAGCACGCGGAGAAAGATGACACTTCCCCTGCTCCGTCATGCTGATGCATATCGGCATCCCATAGGACAGGTTCACCGCTTCGCTGAAAAAGTTCGTCACATAGCGCGTGAGATGCCGATATGCATCGGCATGACGGATAAAAAATGCTTGAATTTTGCCGACACCCTTTTTACCCATCAAATCTTCAGCGTCAGCCTCACCTTCTGCATTTGCCCTACCAATGCAATAATTACAAACGACACCGCCAAAGCCCTTAAAATAGCTGGTAAGCCGTTGAGCCAGCTATGCGGGTAATGCAGGTGCAGCAACTGCATGCCAAATACCTGAAAATACGGTATGAGATAACAGGTAAGCGTGCTGGTACCGGCAGCGGCTATCCATTTAAACCAATGGGCTTTGCCTTTAACGTCGGTACTGTAAACCAGCAATGCGTAAACCACCAAGCTGATGCCGGCCGTAATGAGTACCCAGGCCGGGGTGGAATATATTTTGGAGATACCACCGGCATAAGGCCGCAGCCATAAGCCTATGACTACACAAGCCAGTCCGCTCAACGCCGTACCCCAAATAAACCGGTTTACCGCCGGTCGGCAAGCTGCATAGGCCAGGCTGGTAACCACGCCCGCCATTACCAACGCTACCGACGAGGCGTCGCCAATGAGCCAGAAGCTAAACCCGCTAACCCAGGTATGCAGCACAATATTGGTTATCAACAGTATTACCAGCATAACCGACAGCACTTTAAGGTTACCCTTACCCAGCCAGTACAGCAGCGACACCACGAGGTACGACCAGCCTATAATACCCAGTATACCCCACCAGTGCGGCTGCATGCCGTTGTAGCCATCCAGGTTATTGTACGAGCCTTTGTACACAAACGCCAGCACGGCCAGTATGGCGTAGCCTCCGCCAATCATGCCGTAACGTTCGCCTTTGGCCACGGTGAGTTTATAGTTGAGCCAAATCATAAAAAAAGCAACGGTAGCCAAAATAGCCCAGGCCGCTTTGGGCAGCCAGTGGTTTTGGTTATAGGTTTCGAGATTTACCTGGTAAAAGCCCATCACAATTAAAGCAAACGAGCGGTAGCCAATGTAGCTGAGCACTGCTACCTTTGATGAGCCCTTTTGCTGCTTGCTGCTGATGGCAAACGGGATAGACAGGCCTACAATAAACAAAAACGCCGGAAAAATGGTATCAGCAAAACCCATGGCGTCGGCACCGGCCTCGGCATGGTCAATCCACCAGGGTATAGCCTTGGCGCCGCTCAGCTCGTTCACAAAAATCATCAAAAACATGGTGATAGCTCTGAAAACATCTACCGATGGTAAGCGCGACGGGTTATGAGTCATGATGATAGATTTACGGGGTTACCACTGGCGGCAACCCGGCCTGGTTAGCAAAGTAAATGTAAGCAGGCGGTTTGCCTTTTGCAAGGGCTTGTCAACGCTTTTGGTTTTAAAGGTTTAGGAAGTTACAGACAGCAGCTAATCCTCCTACGTCCGTCACGCCGAATTTATTTCGGCATCCCACGCGCTAAGTAGCGATTTTTAAGCGGACATGCTTAGAAGGAAAACCCTTTCTGATGGGATGCTGAAATAATTTCAGCAAAACTGCATAAGGTTCTCATTCCTCACAACACCCAAGGTATTATCACCAGCCTCACTGTCAAACACAAGCTTATTTTTCATCCCGCACTATGGGTAAGCGGCTGCGTTTTTTGTCGAGCACAAAGGTATGGCCGTCAAATCTGAACAGGCATTTGAGCGATTTGCCCCGCCTGATGCCGTCATCGTTGCCTGCTGAAGCGCTGTCGGAATATGCATGATACGAACGTGAAGAACTGCGCTCCAAGTCGGTTTTGCAATCGCACTCTGCAGCTTCACCTTCAAGGGGTGTATATTGCACCTCGATAATCTTTTTAACCGGGTTGTAATTAAAATAACAGGCATCATCAGTATTACTACGCATACCTATCGAATACGAAAAATCAAATACGGGCTCGCCCTTATCAAAATGCACTAACTGGATGTTATAGCCAATACAAGTATTACAACTCATTACCTGTCCATCCATCAGGTATTTAACTCCATCTTTGGTTTGCATTAGTTGTATGTTATCAAACCCATCCGTGTTAAATGAATCGCCGGAGCCAGATGATTCATCTGGCGCTAAATTGTAATTTTTACCATCGTTGGCCCGGTAATGAATCTACGATAATTGACCTTGGTACGCGCCAATCCATTTTTCGGGTATCGTAATATTATAAAGCTTGTCATCGTCGGACCTTACAACATGTGTTGAGATAATATCGTCCAACCGGTAACGGCGGATGGCAGGATGATTTAAAATTTTATCCATTAAAATAAAAAAATAATCTCTCTGATATAACTCTGTGAGGAGAGAGCCTTGTATCCGATGGTCTTTGTCCACATCCTTTGCAAGCTCATCTATTTCGGCGGTGGTTAGTTTGAATTGGCTTAACTCCTTAATTGTGTAAGAATGGTAAGTGTCGTTTGAGCCGTATATGCCAAGCCGCATGTTCAGCTCATCTACCCACGCTCTTAAATTAGGTTCGCGGATAAGTACTTTTTTGACCGAATCAAGCTTTGCCGGTACAGCCGGCGTTTTTACTTTAGCTAAGGTCGCCGGCTTTTTAACCGGTTTGGGCTTCTGCGTACAGGCCACGGCCAACATTAACATAACTATACAAAAATACCGGTACTTGTAAAATAACATTACGGGTTTAAGTTTTGGTTTAAAGGTATAGTTTTGCGGAGTGGCTGTCAAATGGGGATGTGGTGTGATTTAAATAAGTTTGGTGACGGTAGGGGCCGCTGACATAAAAAGTGGTTGGTGACAACACCAACCACATGATGAAATTAATTACTTTCCGGCTATTATAGGTTTGTCGTCAATAGCGATTGGATACATCACGAGTTCATTCAAATAATTTTCTGCAAGCTTGCCATCCGAAAGATTTTCGAACCAAAAATCAAAAGAGCCGCCAACAATACCTTTATTCGGAACATAAAGAAAACGATCAACACCTCGTTGCTTATTGAGACCATCCATGACGTTCCAGCTATTGAACGACCAAAATTTCCAGGCTTTTAATCCTGCAAAACTTTCCGTTGTAGCAGACCTGAATAATAATGGCTTTTCTTTAGGAGAAGTAAGAGAAGTCCGAATATCTGAATAAATTATATTGGGAGAAGTTTTATGATAAGCATCTTTGTAAGCATTTTCAAACTCTTTAACCCCAAAAGGCGGGGAAAGAGTATTGATTACATTGATATTACTCTCATTAGGAA
>CAXYKR010000206.1:0-5642 GCA_964277815.1 uncultured Mucilaginibacter sp.
CAAAAAGAACCGCTTTAGCCTGACCGGAAACCTGGGTGGCAACTTTGCCTGGCCCCAAACTTCGCTGGTTGACTTCCAAACTGCGCGTCGCACTAACGATACCACGATTACCAACTCGCAAAATTCAAGTTCCAGAACTAAACGTTCGGGGGTTATCGGTTCGTTAACGGCAAGCTATGATGTTAATAATTACAATAGCTTTACCTCAACCTTGCGGATAAATGGAGGCGGTTTTGAAACCGACGGAACCGGCATCAACACGTTCGGTACGTCAAGAATTAATCCTACCGGATTTGTACCTCAAAACTATTCTTACACCAGTCACAACTTTAACAAGACTGCCTTAAGTGGTTTTGACTACAGTGCCGATTACACACACAAATTTAAAAAAGAAGGCGAAGAGCTAACCATTGCCGGACAATGGAGCCACAGCAAAGTAAATGCAGATTACACGTCCGAATATTTTAATGTACTGCCCCGCGCCTATCCAAACCAGCAAGGCAGCAACCGTGGCGTAAACGACGAATACACAGCACAGGCTGATTATACCTCGCCGTTAAGTAAAGCCATTAAACTGGAAGCCGGCGGTAAAGCCATTTTCCGTAAGATTAACAGTGACTATGATATCTTAAGACAAATTAACTCGCAGGGACAAATTACCAACAGTGGTCCGTACACTTTAAACGATACAGCATCAAACAAATATGACTACAATCAGAACGTTTATGCCGGTTATACGGTGTTAACTTTTACCTTGCCTAAAAACTATGCATTGCAGGCAGGTGCCCGTGTAGAGAACACTCAGATTGAAGGCGACCCAAGCAATTTGGTGCAGCGCGACCTGCAGCCGTTTACTCAAAACTACACTACCTTTGTTCCGAGTATAACGTTGTCAAAAACGGTTAAAAACACCAACACTTACAAGTTAAGCTATTCAAAACGCATACAGCGCCCAAGCTTAACTTATTTAAACCCTTTCATTAATAAAGCCAACAACCAAAACCAGTCTCAAGGTAATCCAGAACTTTCTCCTGAAATATCCCAGACCGTGGAATTAGGATATACCACATTTATTGGTAGTTCGGTAGTTAACCTGTCGGCTTATTACAAAAACACCAATGGCCTGATTGAGGGTATAGTGCAGAATATCCGCGACCCGGATTTAATCAGCACACTTAACCCAACGGGTTCGGCTTCCAGAACCGTTTATCAAAATATCGGTAACAATAATTCCTTTGGCGCAAGCTTTTTTGGCTCGGTATCCCCTTGGAAACCGATTACCATCAGGGGCAGTATCAATGCTTTTACTTACCACCCAACTATCAAGGAAGAATTTAGCAACTTGCAATTTAACACCGATAAAACTTACTTACAGTTTAACGCTTTCCTGAGTGGCTCGGCTACCATTAAAGGAGGTTGGTCGATTGAGACGTTCGGTGTTTTTAATGCTAAACGCAGAACCATACAAGGAACAGCCCCGGCGTTTAACCTGCTTGGTTTTGGTTTAAAGAAAGATGTGATTGCTAAAAAATTCACTCTGGGTTTAAACGCATTGTCGCCTTTCCAGAAATATCTGAAGTTTGATAGCGAAGTAAATACCGCAAGTATTACTCAAACTCAAAAAATCCGTTACCCATTGCAGTCCTTCGGTATATCGTTTACCTACAACTTTGGTAAAGTTACCTACGGACAGCAAACCAAGAAAAAAGGCGTTAATAACGACGACTTAATGCAAGGCGGCGACCAAGGCGGTGCACCAGGTGGTGCGGGCGGCGGCATCGGTACACGCCAATAAAGACCAATCTATAATAATATCAATGCAAAACGCCATATCGAAATTTCGGTATGGCGTTTTGCATTGATAGAAGGTTTTGAATGGGTGAAATAAACCAGCAGATATATTGACTCCTTTAGGAATCGTTTTTAATCTGCTTTCGAAAATATACCAATCCGCTCCAAAAGCAAGGATGCATTAAAGGTTTTGCATTCGCCCGGCTTAAGCTTGTAATCAAATAGCATTTCACCGTCGTGTACCTGGATATCGAAATAAAAATTGCGTACATAACCGGGATACTGCTGTTCCAGTTGGGCCAATTGTAAATCGTGGGTTGCTACCAGGCCCACGCCCCGGCGGGCAATCAATTGTTCTATCACTGCTTTGGAGCCAAGATATTTGTCTACAGAGTTGGTTCCGCGTAACATCTCATCAATTAAAAAGAATATATCAGAACGGGTTTTTACCGCTTCCAGCAGCATCTGTAACCGGTCGAGCTCAGCCTTAAAGGTCGAGGTACTTTCGTTGAGCGAGTCCTTAATACGCATGTAACTAAACAGCTGCATTACCGATACCTGCATACTTTGAGCGCATACCGGCGCACCGGCCAACGCCAATACGGTGTTTATACCCAGCGTACGCAAAAAAGTACTTTTGCCGGCCATATTAGAGCCGGTGATGATGTCCACCTTCCGGGTATTGTTCAACTCGTAACTGTTAGCTACGCGAGTGGCAGATTTGATTAAGGGATGAGCGATATTAACGGCCGTCAAGGTGTAGCCGTCGCCTTCAGCTATTTCGGGCATGCACCAGTCGGGATTGTTGATTTGTAAGCTTACCAAACTAATTAAAGCTTCGAAACCGGCAACAGCTTCAAAGGCAGCTTGCAAGTCCTGGTGGTTATTGCGCTTCCAATCTTCGATGGCCAGTACTTGTTTAATATTCCAAAGCAGCAATGCATTCAATACCAGGTTTACTACAAAGTTCAGCCGCTGGTTGAGCCGGTTTATTAAAACCGAAAGCTGCTTGATTTTTTGAGATACCGGTTTACCCTGCGCTTGTGTTATTTTAAGCGCCATTTTTTTTGCCAGGTCCGACTGCCATTCGGCCTGTTCAATTTCTTCAAAAACTCGGGCATAATTCTTCAACCCCTCGCCTATACGGCCCACTATTAAATCAGCTTTTTTTATTTCTTCTGATTTGGACGAAGTCAGCCGATTGTTAAACACCAGCAGCAAAACAGTGGCATATCTTGCCTCTGCAAAATAGATTGATAATATTCCTCCTAAAATCACAATGACTGGTAGCAAGCGGCTGTACCATTGTAAATACAACGCATTGTTCAATTTCACCGGTAACTTCAAATAAGTCACTAAGTGCATTAATTGTTGCGTTTCTTCTTTTAAAGCAAAAAGCAATCGGGCTTGCAAATCAAGCCGCCAGTCATTTTTCTCTGCAAGCTCCCGAACAGCTGTTTGTCTTGATAAAATTTCATCTTTTTTAGCGGGGCCATTTAGCCACGCTGCCAGTAATTGCCGCCCTGCAGGGGTTGCCGCGCGGTTGACGAACTGATAAAGCGAAGCCGGTCCAAAAATATCCAAATCGGCGGTGTAAAAATGCTTATCATCGGCAAAGGCAGCGCCGTCGTCGTAAAGATTAGATTTATGCTGAATGTTGCCTATTTCATTCTGAGCAACTGCCTCATAATTCTGGTAGTAGTGCTTTGCTTCTTCAAACACACTTTGCCGCGATACCAGCCAATTGAAAGCCACTGCCAGCACCAAGGTGAACGCCAAAAATAAACCTACGCTATTGGCATCTACTGCAATGTAAATACCAACCAGAAAGGCGCCAAAAACAATAAGCCGAAAAACAGAATACTTGTTAATCTGAGTAGATAAATGACTGATTTTAGTTCGGGCAAAATCTATGCGTTGCTGATAATCATCAATAAGGTTCGGATTCATCATAGTTTTATATGGCCAAATTAAATCATTTTTTCAACAGGCGATAGTTTTAGCGTTTATTTGCAGCATGAAGATTGTTTTGCTTACGGTGGGTAAAACCGAAGACGCCTACATTCGCGAAGGCATAGATAAGTTTGTAAAGCGGCTTAAGCATTATACCCGGCTGGATATCATCGACCTGCCCGAGCTTAAAAATACAAAGGCGCTTACCCAAGACCAGCAAAAAACAAAGGAAGCTGAGCTGATTTTAAAAAAAATAACACCCAACGACCATGTGGTTTTATTGGATGAAAAAGGCCTGGAGTTTAATTCCGTGCAGTTTGCAGACTATCTCGAAAAAAAAGCAATCAGCTCTGTACAAACACTCATCTTTATTATTGGCGGGCCTTACGGTTTTGATACCAGCGTATACCAGCGTGCCAACGCACAACTGGCCCTGTCGCGCATGACATTTTCGCACCAGATGGTGCGCCTGTTTTTTGTAGAGCAATTGTACCGCGCTTATACCATTATTAAAGGCGAGCCGTATCATCATCAGTAAAATCTCTCACAACGAGAGCGCTGGCAAATTATGCTGTTGGTATACTAAACGGCTCAACTGCTTTAATTTTTAATTTGCCTGCTAACAACATTATTTTTTGTGGCGTATTAAGCACCTTTTCCACATCAGCAAGCTTCAAATTATGCGCCTTGCTTTTGTATAAAAAGGTTTTAAAGTCAAACTTAGCTGCTTCTAAATTAAAGGTGTCCGGATATTGTTGCAGAAGCTGACTGGTAAAATCATCCAAAGCATTTTTTATTAAAGGCAGTTGGGCTTCCAAATCATTTACCCATCGGCTAATGTTCTTTAAAACAGCGACCACAGATGGCTCATCGGCAAAGCTTAATTTTTGTAATTGCTTTTTGATGGCCTGCAATTCCATCGATTGCCACTCCTTAGCGGCGAGCACGGGTAATTGCCATTTCTTCTGCTCCAGTTTCCAGTAATCAGCTTTGGCTTTCACCTGATGTACGATAAGTCCCGGCAGCTCCAAAGCAGTTAAGTAGCCACCGTGGCAGGCACCAGTATCAATGCCGTAAGTGTTGTTTTTTACATCCGGGCTGGAGCCTACTACATGATGCCCATAGATGATGGGCTTATGACCTTGATAATAATCGCTCCAGTAAGTTCCGGAAACATACTTCTTTTCCAGTAACCGTTCGCCGGCTGTTGACCCGCTTAATACCTCCGGCTTTTGGTTTTCGAGCGCTACATCATGTTCAAAAGCGGCATGCACTATAATGGCTTCTTCGGTTTCGTAATAGTAAGGCAACGTTTGTAGCCAGTCAATAAATGAATTATACTCTTCGCCAAACTGTACTTTTACAATCTCCTGCGCATAGCTCAATACACCATTTAAATGTTTACGCTCGTGGTTGCCCATTAGCACGATGGTATTAGGCCGGGCTTGTAAAAAATCGACAACATCTCTTGAACGATTGCCACGGTCAACTACATCTCCAACCGAAATTAAACAATCCTCATCTTTTAAATTAACCTGCTTCAAAAGCTCAGTTAACTCTTCAAAGCAGCCATGAATATCACCAATAACTATTTTTCTCGACACCGCATAAAGGTAACAGATATCAATCAATAGTCGCCGGTAATTATCTATTTGACACGTCGACTAAAATTCGCTCGCATCGAAACAAAGTTCAAATGACAGGGGAAGTAATGCGGATTGACCAATATCTTTACAACCAAGCATACGTTTTTCCGTTATATCCTCAAATATCAGTAGTTACTATGGCACACTCGCACGACCACGGCCACCATCACGACCACGCTCCGAAACTCGACCACCTCAATACCGCCTTTATTGTAGGGATTGTACTTAACCTGGCGTTTGTCATCATCGAGG
>CAXYKR010000207.1:0-3325 GCA_964277815.1 uncultured Mucilaginibacter sp.
ACTTAAAGGTGAGAATTGCTCCAATGAGTAGAGTAAAAATTTTTTTCATGTGAACTGTTTTGGAGCCGAAATATACGCTTTATACATAAAGAAAAAGTCCCGAGCATCGCGCACGGGACTTTAAAACCTAAACCTTATCACAATTTGCACTCAATATAAACAAAAAATCCCGGGCATCGCGCCCAGGATTAAAAATCTAAAAATGTATGCTAACAACTACGCAGTTACCGTACTTTTCTTAGTCGGCGCTGGAGTTTCTTTGGCAACCAGGAATGGTGATTTACGCGCCACCTTGGCTGCCGTGTTCAGGTCGATAGTTGCAAAATCAACCTCCCCGATGCCGACTACCTCATAGCGCCCCACCGGTATATGCTTCAATTCGTATTTATCAGCTACAGCCTTAGGTAAGGATGCGGTGCTGTTTTTATTCTCTCCAGCCATGATTTACAACGTAAAGTTTAAAAACCGTTAACTAACCTATGGCACCACTACAGCAGCTGGCTCTAATGGTATCGCACCGGTATAATTTGGTGGCGGAATACAACCATAAGATTTTACAGTTATCTTTTGGATGTTACCATCAGAAACCTTCGCGCCGTTGGTGCTTTCGTAAGCGTCTACCTGCGCCGGATACTCCTGGGTACCTAAAACTTTGTAAGTACCGTTCAACTCTTTGATTAGGAACACAACACTTTTGTTTGCGGCATAAGCACATAAACCGGTGAAATCTTCCAGGTTAGCAGGGTTAGCCAGCATGCCTGTGTTTTCGAATGCCTTGGCCCCGATAGGACCAACCATAGTTGTTTTAAGCTGGCCTTCTTCCAAAGTGCACGGTAACTTATAGAAATACTTACCGGTCTGCATAACGAAAACGTCAGTCGATTTCAAACTGGCAAGGTCACCAAACTTCGTAAGCGATGCATCGGCAAAATCCGGATTTAAACCAACCGGCCAAGTTTTGATATCATCGGCAAACGCATAGTAATGGTCCTGCGCTATACCGCCTATGTTTTTTTGATTGGCCTTCCGGGTAATGTTCATAGCATTTAAACTCATAAACAATGCCCCCTTGGGCATAGCTTCACTGAACAATATACTTGCACCCAGCGTAAAGCTTACAACTGTAGCCAAGATAAAAGATGATGTGGGCGTAAGGTCATAAATACTGTGAGCTGCTTTGCCGACAAATGCGCCCATGAATGCCGAGATTGCCAAGCAAATCCCGACTGAATAAAGTTTTGAATTTTTCATTTAATTAGGGGATGAAGAATTTATAAATGTCTCCCTGATTGATAAGGGAGACATTTTTGTATTGATTTATTTTCTTATTGAGCCTCAGTTAATATACCTGAGCCCATCGCGACTAATGTCTCGCAGATACCAAGGTCTTTAACGAGGTCTTCCGCTTTGATAGACACACCATCTATTTGATATGTACGCCCCGGTGGAGTAGTATAGCGCTTTTTCTTGACGGTAACTGAAAGCACGCCGGCCACTGCCACCTGCTTTGTATTGCTCAATTCCTGGCTGAGTCGGGCTATTTCACCATCAGCTTCAGCCAAAGTGCCTTTAACATTTTGAAGCTCTGTTACAAGTTCAGCATTCTGGGTTTTAAGCTGTTCTTTTTCGCTGGTTGCAGCATCGAGTAATTGCTGCTTATTGGCGACGGCCTGTTGAGAAGCAGTCAGATCGGCCTCCAGCGCTGCAATCTTATCTACGTATTCTTGAATTTCCATTAGGATTGGCATTAGGCCCGGCATGTTCCGGGCCTGGGTGGATAATTATAGTTGATTTAAAAAGGCATCAAAGTAAATTGGTTTATACCAAGTCCTGATCGTTAGTAAAAACAATCTCCGGAATATGAAAACCAACGCCGTTCCAGAAATCAGTAAATAAACTCAGGATACGTTTTACTGATTCGATCTTGAAGTTATTCATGTTCTGCGATTTTTTACGGAAATAGCTCACGTTAGCTTTTGGAGTACACCAGATTTTATTGGCACCATCCATCGACGGTAGGCCCATGATAGATAAGTTAGTATCCTCAATGGTCGTGTTAGTACCGTTAAAGTCGGTGTCTTTACCATATTTCTCACGCTTACCACGAATGAACCTGCGCGCTACCGACTCATCGCAACCAATCACCATTGGGATTTTCCAGTAAGCCTTATGAATTTTGTCAGCAAACTTTTCAAAATACTCATAGGTGTCTCTGTTTGATGTAGTGGGTATTGCCCCCATTGCAATTGGCTGGATGCGATTGTTGGCAATGTGACGATTGATGATGGTTTCAATACCATCCATCGACGTGCCGGCAGCACCTGGTGTGCCCGGTACCGGTGCCTGGAATTTACCACCGTAGATTTCGTTCATCTCGATATCTAAAGGTATCTGCGGCAACAGGTGAACTTCCATATACCAGCGAATAAATGGCCATTGCGCTACGTCGATTTCATCACCGGTTAAAAAGCCCAGCCATGATGCTTCCAATTTGTGCGGTTCTTCATCCAGGTCAACTTTTTGATTAAACATTTTAATCTCAACAGGTACAAATTTCAACCCTGCAAGTGGTGTCCATTTGGACTGGAACGGCTGCACTATACGGCCGAATTGTGATTCTGCCCCGCGATAAAGCGTTTCATCTGTGACCAGCGGCGACAATAAAGTTTCGGTAACGGCGGCACGATTTAACTGTTTAACCAGGCGGGCCATGTTCTGCCCCTGGTTGATGTAATACGAGCCAAATTCGGTGAGAATATCTTGTATATCCACGTTTCTAATATTTAGGTGTAAGCGATTACTTAATTAATTTATAGTGATTTATAACATTGACGTCAATTAGCCCTTCATGAATAAAGGATTGCCTGCTATGCCCTGATTGTGGGCAAGGCCTGCAATTGTAGCGGCATTTTTTTGCTGCTCTGTCTGGTCTAATAAAACATCTTCTTTACCTGCTACAGGTGCAGCAGCTCTTGGGGCAGCAGCAACTTTGGCCTTCAAATCAGTGTTCTCAGCAGTCAGGCTATCTACTTTTCCGTTGACAGTCTTAACGTTATTTTCCAGTTCTGTAACTTTAACCTGCAGCTGGTCACGCTCGGCAGTTACACCGGCAGCATCAGACACTACTGATTCGTTAAATACAGCAACACCGGTAACACCGGCTTCAGCTAATTCCGCGTTTACAGCGTCAAGCTGTTCCTGCGTAGCATTTTCAACGCCGGCTAACGCGGCTAATTTTGGGAATTTCATATTTGAATTAGGAGTTTGCGTATACATATATGCGCTTGAGGTAGCGCGTTTACTTTTGGCACCGCCTGCCATTTCC
>CAXYKR010000208.1:0-29446 GCA_964277815.1 uncultured Mucilaginibacter sp.
TATCAGCCTTGGGTTTTTATTGCTGGCATCTTTGATAGTTAACATTGTAGTTACCGCGGTAAGCAAACAGATTACGAGGTTTTTACCGGAGATTACTGAAAAGCTGATTTTGGTGGTTAATCTCGGCATTTCATTCCTGGTTATTGCAACACTATTTGGTATCATCTTTAAGTTTTTGCCCGATGTAAAAATCAAGTTTAAAGACGTGCGTTCGGGCGCGTTTTTTACCGCAGTACTATTTTTGCTCGGCCAGTTTTTAATAAGCATGTACCTTAAATACTCGGCACAAGGATCTGCGTACGGTGCAGCAGGGTCGGTCATTATATTACTTTTATGGATATACTATACAGCAGCTATACTTTATATAGGAGCTGAGTTTACACAAGTATATGCTGAAGCCAATTGTAGCCATATTGAACCGGCTGAATACGCTGTTCATATACAACAAACAGAAATAGAGCATGATGTTAAGCGGTTACCACCGCAAAATCCTGAATTGAAAGGACAGTTTAAGAAAGATGGTTAGTAATCATTAATACTAAAAGCATATTTATAATACGCTTTTAGTATTAGGGTGCAATTAATATTGTCATATTTTCATTCATAATCGCTATTTGTTGAATTTAAAGTATAAATGAATTGATAATTGCTAAAATATGCACGAGTATGTATCTTTAGCTCAACCAATTATAAACTTAAATTGTATCGGATAGCATGTATCGCCAGATATCTGTTTTTATCCGTCTGCATACTCTTCCTGTCTGTAGCCGTTAATGCGCAGCAATTCAGTATCAACGAAAAAGTAAAACAGGTAAAGCTCCGTTTCCAACTGGTTCGGAATATGGTGGTTATTCCTGTGTTCATCAATCAAAAAGGTCCGTTCAATTTTGTTTTAGATACCGGTGTTGGGCTAATGATCATAACCGATCCAACTTTGGTCGATTCAATTAATATTAATAACCGTCGTACGCTTAAAATGTACGGGATGGGCAATGACATAGCTCTTGAGGCTTATGTTACGGCAAACTTAGACATTTCGATAGCTCAAAAATTCAAAAGTGAGGACGTGTCGGCAGCAATATTAAAAAACGACCATTTCGGTTTATCAAACTATGCTGGGATGCCTATACATGGCTTGCTGGGTTATGAGTTTTTTTCAAATCTGGCGGTTAAAGTAGACTTTATGGATAGCACTTTAACTGTAGCTAAGCCCGGTAAAATCAAACCGTTAAAACGCGGTATTATCTTGCACACCAATGTTGAAGGACACAAGCCTTACTTTACGACAAAAGCTTTGTTACCTGGTGGACGCTTAACTGATAAAAAGCTTTTAATAGATTTAGGTGCAGGTCACCCTTTATCTATAGAAAATTCGCAGCTACAAGCAGTTCTTCCCAAAAAGGTTTTGTCCGCCAATTTAGGAGTAGGTTTAACCGGGCCGGTAGATGGTTATTTAAGCCGGATAGACGAATTATATCTGGGTAAATACAAGTTCACTAACGTAATCACATCTTTCCCTGACAGCAATGTGCACGTGAATTACATCATTAGGCGCGACGGTAATTTAGGGATAGGTATACTGAAACGGTTTTTGGTGGTGTTTGATTATAAAAATCAGACCATTTATCTCAAGCCTAATGCAAGATTTAAAGAGCCGTTTGAGCACGATATGTCGGGAATGGAATATTATGCAAGCGGAAAAAATTATGAAAAGATAATCGTGAGTCGTGTAGAACCAGGCTCTGCTGCGGAGGAAGCTGGTGTTAAAGCTGACGATGAGATAACCAGAATTAATTTCAAAGCTGTGAGCCGGATGACTGTAGCTGAGATTGATGATTTGCTGAAATCAAGAGAAAAACGTAATATTTTAGTAGAAATTTACCGTAATCAAGTCTATGAAACGGTAGTGCTCACCCTGAAAAGGCGTATCTGAAGACTAGTAAAAATTGCAGCCCTGCGCATATTTTTTTACAGGCAGGGCCCTTCCGCAGGTAGTCGGCTTACTTAAGCTGACTAATATTTTCGTAAAATGCAGTTTGCAAATCTAGCAGCGAACGCACTTTTAGTTTTTCGCCGTAAGTATCAAAGCAGATGTAGCTGCTTTTCTCAGGCTCTTTAGTGTTTAATTTTTCTAAAAAGTTAAAAGTTTCGAAAAAATAATGACGAGTAGTTACATTCTTTTTTTGGTCGGTTTGTGATGAATTAAGTCTAAAGCCCATCAATTTCGTCCAGTCGCGGACCTTGGATTGCAAATTTGCGCGCAGGGTTCTCATAGGTTGTCTTTTTACAATGAAGTATTACAACAAGTTAATTGTTTTGGTTAAGTCGTAACCTTCAGTTAATAACGCAACAAGGGGACGTTTTAATATGGCTACTTAAAAACCGCGCACAAATTGCTCACAATTCATGCCACGTTTACAAAATAGATGCTGATAATCAATATAGTATAAGATGAAGTATGATTTAAAGCATGACTATAGCTTATTGTATACAGCAGCTATGTTATAGTATACACTTCTGACCAATCGATAGGTAATTGGTTGTCAGTCACAGACTAATATCTGAGTGGAGTTAAACGAATATTAAAGACGTGAAAGACAATTTATCAGTTACAAATATTAAACTTTTGATTAAAAAAAAGTGGTTAAAAACTTATAAAGAAGCAGCTACACAATGTGTAGAGTTTAGAATGATTTTAAACAGCAACATGTAACAATCCTATGATTGTTAAGTATTTAAGTAAAAGAAATTGAACTTTTGCAGTCCGACGCTGTAATAAGTAAAATCTTAAATATCAGACAGCGACTATAATCATTTATGAAACGTTTTTTTACTCTCTTAGCTCTTCTGGTAGGCTTTGCAACCTTCACCAATGCACAAACCGGTCGCGAGGTACACGGTATGGTGGTTGATTCGACCAAGCAAGCCTTACCCGGTACCACCATTAAATTAACCTCAGATGCCAATGACAACGCAACCACTATTGCTAACGGCGAAGGAAGGTTTTCGTTTGCCGGCATCAAGGGTACCAAGCTTAATTTAGCCATCAGTTCTATCGGCTTTGAGGGAGTTATCAAACATTATACTTTAGAAAACGACGGTAAGGCTGCTGACGTAGGCACTATTACCCTAAAAGCACAATCGACTCAATTAGGCGTGGTAACCGTGGTAGGTACTAACCCGGTTACCCTTAAGGAAGATACCGTAGAGTACCGCGCCAGTGCCTATAAGGTACGTGCAAACTCCCCGGTAGAGGACCAGTTGAAACGTATACCTGGTGTGGATGTAGATGCCCAAGGTAACGTAAGCGCCCAGGGCAAACAGGTCACCAAAGTACGCATTAACGGCAAAGACTTTTTTGGCGGCGACGTGCAAACCGCAACCAAAAACTTACCTGCCGATTTAGTAGAAAGCTACCAGATTGTGGATGACTACGGCGACCAGGCCAATGTAACCGGCATCAAAACCGGTGAGCCTAATAAAGTATTAAACATTACCATCCGTAAGGATAAAAATCATGGCTATTTCGGACAGGCCACTGCTGGTGATGGTACCGATGCATTACCTAAAAATCCCGGCGTAAGTAATGATAACCGTTACGTAGGTCTACTAAACGTATTTAAATTTAATAACGACCAGCAAATAGCCGTATTGGGTAATTTAAACAACACCAACGTAAATACTTTCTCCTTCGGTAGCCCAACCGGTGGTGCAGGTGGCGGCGGTGGAGGCGGTCGTGGTGGATTTGGCGGCGGTGGAGGCGGTCGTGGTAATGCAGGCCGTGGCGGCGGTAGCGGACAAACCAGTAATCAAAATGGTATCAATACTAACAAAACCATCGGAACTAACTTCCGCGACCAATGGGGTAAAATGTCGGTATATGGCAGTTATAGTTTTGAAGATAAAAGAGTTTATACCAATAGCCGTAACTACCAACAGAACGCCGGTGTAGGTAACTTGAGCGACCAAACCAGTCAGCAAACTGATAATAATATCAATCATCGTTTAACTTGGAACATGGAGTACAAACCCGATACTTTGAATTATTTCAAGCTAACGCCTACTTTTTCGTATAGCAGCAGTAATACCTTCGCTGATGAGAATTTAAACTCTATTCGTGTAACAACTAACAGAGTTTCATCTATAAGAGATACATCAAGACTTTCTTATAACACCATAACAAATAGTACGGCATCATCACCTAATTATGGTGCAGTTTTGCTGTACAATCACCGGTTTAACGGGCATGGCCGCAATTTAAGTATTAACGGCTCCTTCAATTCTTCACGTAATTTTAGTTTTGATAATCCAATTTACACTTATAACCCTATCACTAATAGCAGGCTAAGTATTCCGGAAAATCAGCTTATTAATACCTATTATCGTTCAACAACATCAGGTGTAAGTTTATCATATATAGAGCCTTTAAGCACCGTATCTTTTTTGGAGCTTAATTATGCATACAACAATACATACAATAAAAACGATAATTTAACCAATACAGTTAGCGCTGGTGGGCAATCGACTATTTATCCATTAGGGACCAGTAATTATGATTATACGTTTATTACCCACCGTGTAGGTTTAAACTATCGCTTCATCAAGCCTAAATACAACATTACTTTAGGAGCGGGAGTTTTACCAAGCAAACTGAGTGGTTCCGGAACGTCTTATGACGTAATTAGCCAAAGCAATGTAAACCCGGTAACTGAAAAAAGCACCTTTAATTTTGTTCCAACGGCGAGGTTTAGCTATAATTTTTCCAGAAGCCAGTCTTTAAACTTCAATTACAACGGCTCCAATAATCAACCGGCTTACAGCCAGTTGGTACCAGTAATCAACTTTTCAAATGCACTTTATCCAGTACAAGGTAATCCTAACTTAAATCCGGAGTTTACCAATAACTTCAATTTACGTTATAATAAATTCAGTTTTGAAACAGGGAACATATTCTTTACTAATTTTAGCTTTACACAAACCAATAACAAAATAGTAACTACATCAACTGCTTACCCTGTTACATTTAGCCGGGCCGCCTTAGCTGCAACCCCAGGTTTACGAACATTTCAAAACACTATATTTTATAATTATCAAAATGCCAACGGCTTCTATCAGGGGCAGGCAAACGTGTTGTTTGCCAAACCATGGGCAGCAAGAAAATATACTTTGTTGTTAGGTGCGCAAGTGGCTTATGCTAACAACCTCTCATTTATTAATTCTGTCGATTCAAATAACGTGGCTACAGCGTTTGAAAAAAACATAGCCAGGAACATCTCTTTTGCTCCAAACCCGCGTTTCAGAATTAATATATTAGATAAGATAGATTTGGAGGCAGGAGCACGTTTTACTATTAATAAAACAACAAACTCTATAAACAATCCTTTAATTTCAGGTAACACAAACATCCGTACGCTTGATTTAACGCTCAATGGGAAAAACTATGTATGGAAAGACTGGACATTTAGCTACGACTTTACACGTACCGTTAATTACGGATATAGCTTCGATGTTCCAAATCCAAACATTTTAAACGTATATATCGAGCGTAGATTCTTGAAACAGAATGCAGCTACTATACGTCTGCAAGGATTTGACTTATTTAACCAAAATACTGGTTTCTCATTTACCAGTGCTAACAACTCTACTACACAAACCCAAGTTAACCGTTTGGCCCGTTACTTCCTGTTAACTTTCACCTATCGTCTGCAGAAATTTGCCGGCCGTTCACCTATGCAGGGTGGAGATGAGCGTGGCGAGCGTCGTGGTGGCTTTGGCGGCCGTGGCGACCGTGGTGGTATGGGTGGCCCGGGTGGAGGTCCTGGTGGCCCAGGCGGTCCGAATATGGAGTAATCTGATAGCATAAAAAGAAACCCCGGTTGAGTAATTCAGCCGGGGTTTCTTTTTATGAATAAAGTAGAAATTATACTTTTTGTAATACGTCGTTAATGGTTCTTTCCAGCTCGTCCAGGTCAAAAGGTTTGGCCAGGTATGTTTCGGCACCGGCATGGTCGGCCAGTAACTGTATATCGCTATTAGCCGAAAAATAAACCACCGGAATATTCTTTAACTCCTCATTGCTCTTAAGGGTTTGTGTAGCCACAATGCCGCCCGAATCCGGAATCCAGTTATCCATCAGGATAACGCTTGGCATTACAGCCGATACCTTCTCTACGATGTTATTACAATCGGTGTAGGTATGCACCTGCCAGCCCTGTTCTTCTAAAATATAGGCACAAATTGACAGGATGTCTTCATCGTCATCAAATATGACGATCTTTTTTGCATCGTTGTTATCCATAGATATAGTAGTGTAGTATTACAAACTTACAATATAATTCTGAGTTTAAAATTTAAAATAATATTAGAACCCGAAATAAATTATGTATTAAAATCAAACAAAACAGTGGCGGTTATGTATGCTTTTCTGCCCACTGTTTAAATTTGTCAAACGTTTCGTTAGCGCTGTCAGTCACTAATTTATCCTTGTCGGATGATTTTGTGAGCTTATTGAGGGCATTTTTGAAATATTCCCACTTATTATCGGTGTCTTCGCCGTAACCGTTGAAAAAAGACAAACCTTTGCCACCGTTTAAGCCCAATTGTTGTGCCATCATTTTACTGATGATTTTACCGCCCAGGGTTGAGCCTTCAATAACATACAATGCCCCATAAGCCTGCAATACATTATTTATCTCTGGCAGGTTTTCAGCATTTGCTTTAGGCATCAGTTTACCACCCAACGTTTCGATATCATTGGCAAGTGCTTGCGTTTTACGGCGTTCTTCATAGTCGTTTAACTCAGACTTACCAATGTATTTGTCAATGAGTGTTTCGAGGCCTCCAAAGTAGCTGTAAAACAGCTGTAATAGCTTAACGTAATCTTCCTTACTGCGGATGGCTTTCATGCGGCCAACCAGCATTTTTTCTAATTGCTGGTGGCTATGCAGGGTATCTTTTTTTAATTTTTCGGCGAGCATGTATTTAACGCGGGTAGATAATAATGTTTAAATAGGTATATTGTTTGCAGATTTTAATTTCCGGCCCAACCTTCGCGGTCAAGGCTCCTGAAATGAATGGCTTCGGCCAGATGTTCCAGTTTAATGTCTTCACTGCCGGCTAAGTCGGCAATAGTGCGGGCAACTTTCAAAATACGGTCGTAAGCACGGGCCGACAGCCCCAGCTTTTCCATTGCTTTTTTCAATAAATTCTGTCCGGCTTCGGTAATCTTGCACAACTCCCGTACCATTTGCGAGGTCATTTGCGCATTGGCATGTAAATCGGGTTTATTGCCAAAGCGTTCTATCTGTATTTCGCGGGCTTTAATCACCCGTTCGCGTATACTTTCGCTGCTTTCAGCCACACGATCGGACGCCAGCTCGCTAAAATTAACCGGCGTAACCTCTACGTGCAGATCTATCCGGTCGAGCAATGGGCCCGATACTTTGCTTAGGTACTTTTGTACAGTGCCCGGCGGGCATACGCAATCTTTTTCGGGATGATTGTAGTAACCGCAGGGGCACGGGTTCATAGAGGCCACCAGCATAAAGCTCGAGGGATAATCAACCGTAAACTTTGCCCTTGATATAGTAATGCGGCGTTCCTCCAATGGCTGACGCATTACCTCGAGCACACTGCGCTTAAACTCGGGCAACTCATCTAAAAATAGTACGCCGTTGTGAGCCAACGATATCTCGCCCGGCTGTGGATTTCCGCCACCGCCCACCAGTGCAACATCACTTATTGTATGGTGCGGCGACCGGAACGGCCTTGTAGTAACCAATGCATCAGCTGCAGCCAATTTGCCGGCTACTGAGTGTATCTTGGTGGTTTCGAGCGATTCCTGTAAGCTCAATGGTGGCATGATGGATGGCATCCGCTTAGCCAGCATAGTTTTACCGGCGCCGGGCGGCCCAATCAATATCACATTGTGCCCGCCGGCTGCGGCAATTTCAAGCGCCCGTTTGATGTTTTCCTGGCCTTTTACCTCGCTAAAATCGCTGGCGTAATTGCACAGGCTATCGTAAAACTCTTCGCGGGTGTTAACAACGGTACGCTCCAGGTCGGCATCGCCATTAAAAAATGAGGCTACCTCGCGGATGCTTTCCACGCCGTATACCTCCAAGTCGTTTACAATGGCGGCTTCGCGGGCATTTTGTTTAGGTAGGATAAAACCTTTGTAGCCTTCTTTACGAGCCTGTATAGCGATGGGTAGCGCTCCTTTGATAGGTTGCAACCCGCCATCTAACGATAACTCGCCCATAATGAGATAACGGTCCAGTTCCTCGGCCTGCATCTGGCCGCTGGCGGCTAAAATTCCGGTAGCAATGGTTAAGTCGTAAGCCGAACCTTCTTTGCGTATGTCGGCCGGAGCCATGTTGACAATAACCTGCTGGCGCGGCATTTTGTAGCCGCAATTTTTTAGTGCCGACTCGATACGGAAATAGCTTTCTTTTACGGCAATATCGGGCAGGCCAACAATAAAATATTTGGTTCCGGCTGCAATGTTTACCTCAACGGTAATGGTTGTTGCCTGTATACCATATACGGCGCTGCCAAAGGTTTTAACTAACAATGTGATGAGCTTAAATTTGAAGCACTAAATATATCAAAATATAAAAGCTTTTCTTTTGATGTTGTGCTCAATTAAGTTAATGCCGGTAGCTTGTTACGGCTTCTTTGGTTTGGCTTTCAACTTCATTTTCTCCGCAGTCTCTTTAACACGGAATACTACCATACGCTTAATCAGATCAAGCGGCATGGGTTGATTTAAGGGAAATTGTACAGAGCCTTTCCCGGTTTTGTAAACAGAAAGCTCATTTTTAAAAGCCTCATGTCCGTTGGGTGTCGCGTAAAAACCAATATGTTGTTTATAACCCGCAAAGTAAACCAGGGGGCCGTTTAGTTTAAATGCTGGCATAGCATAGCTAATGGTTTCTTCACACCCAGGCGCTGCTTCGTGAATAGACTGCCGCACCTGCTCCAACAGCTTTTGCGTCTCCGGCGGAAAGGCAGCAATATATTCGTCGATGTTTAACGGTAGCTGATTTGCTGCCATTATTTCGTAAGTCAGTTCAATTATATTTTGCTTAACTCAATTCCTGAGCAACGGGCTTGGCTTTAAAAAAGAAGTAAGTCTGGCTAAAATAGCTGAAGAAGATGATAAAACCGGTAGCAATAATTTTAGACACCGTAGGATAAAGGCCCATGTAATCTACCAGTATTTTAATCAACACCACGTTAAGCAAAATGCAAATGGCATTTACGGCAATGTAACGGTATAACTGGGCTCTTTTGCTTAAGCCGGATGCTTTAAAAACAATATAGCGGTTTAAATAAAAGCCGGTACAAAACGAAATGCTGAACGAAAAAATCAAAGCCGCAATGTGTGGGCTTATAGTATAATGAGCAATCGGCAAGCTTTCTTTTTTGAATAAAAAATTGTAGCTCAGGCTGAAAAGCAGAATATCGAATAAGGTATTAGAACCACCGCAGGCCGCATAACGAAAGGTTTGTAAAGGCATTAATTTTTTAAACGGTGCGTAAAAAAAATCAATAACACGTAATATGGCTTGCTTAACGAAGTAGTGTATCCTGAGCATTATTTAGTAGCAGTCAATCAAAAAATTAACTAAAATTAAATAATTGTACAGTCTGCTACAATACCTACTTGGCTTACCAATCATTTTTAACACTTATTTAACAAAATTGATACAACGAGTATCAGTCGCGCAAAACTTTCCGCATGGCTTTAATTATCATGTCGGCAATACGCTGGTTGCCGCGGTCCGACGGATGCAGGCCGTCATACGTCATGTTTATAGCTTCAGGGGGATAAGGGTACTCGTCGGTTTCCGGGTTGAAAGGGATGGATGTAAAATCGGGATACTTATAGTTTTTATACTGGCCAGTTGTGATGTCTTTTAGGCGTTTAAAGTTGACCAGATTTTTTTGCGTGATTTTGCCTTTATGGTATAAGTCTACCAGTTTAAAATTTTCGTAACGTGCAATGGTATCTACAGCATTGGCAAAATCGGATAGTTGCTGTCCGTCCTTAGGTTTGTACGAGCCATAGGCGTTGTTTTTAGGATTGTTGATGTACACAAAATCCGACCGTTGCATGGGAGTAATCAGGATAACTTTTGCTTCAGGGTTTAAACTGCGTATTTTATTAATAACGGTACGATAAGCCCCATAAACCGTTTGGTTGCCTGTTGCATTCTGATAATCGGCAAACGTGCCTAAAGGGCCGCTATGCCACCAATCATTAGTGCCTAAAAACACGCTGTACACATCGGCCTTAACCAAACCAAGCTTTTCTATTTGCTGGGCTATACGCACCACCGTCCAGCCGTTGTGCCCCTGGTTGATGTATTCTACCTCGGGCAGCTTTTCAACTACCCGGCTCAGGTAGCCTTTAGTCACACGGTTACCAGTCTCGTTCGTATGGTCGTTTAAGTAAGTAATAGAATCGCCGATAGCTACCCAGGTGATTTTCTTTTCAGCAAACGATAAGAGCAGCAAGCCTCCGGCAATCAGTAAAAGGAGTAGGGTTTTCATACTATAAAAGCCGTTTATAAAATAAAAATGCTGATTGGTGTTCAACAACAATCAGCACTAATGTATCAGGTCAATAGCAGCCTGTAATTTCTATTGGGAATGGAACAAAAGCCTATTATCTACCTAATGCTATAGATAAAATGCAAATGGCAATAACATTGATTAACAAAACTACAGACCACACATTTTTATTACGGCGGCTTAACATAGCCAGGCGGTTGTTAATTGATTCCATCCATTTGTTATTAAGCAGCACGTAGTAGTTGAGCAATGTAAAAAATACCATGCCCACCAATATCCAGGTAGCCAGAGTATGATTCATATGCACCAGTGTTGATTTGGCCATAAACTGGGCCGTTAACAGTACGCCAGTTAACAGTATGATTAATAAAAAGCTGGTATTGAATAATGATTTAGGCTGAGGGAGTTTACCACCGCCAAAATTTTTAATAATCCACCGGTGTATTGCTACGTAAGCATGCTGATATTGATTAATCATAGCCGTAAAGTTTAAATTGGTATAATCAAAGCCATTATTTATTTGGCTTTATTTATTTTATACAATATTAAATTTTGTTATTTGTTTTTGGAAATAAATTTTGAGAATAATTTGATGGTTCGAAAATAATTATCGTTTTGAATTATCCCTTCTCTAACCTTAAAAAACTTCTCTTAGAAATTAATTAGAGAGACGCTCAATTAATAGATTATACGCTTACTTGTCCATAAATAAAGAATGTTGTTTGATTTGATTTAAATGGCAAATAATTATCTTATGAGACTTTAATGAAGCAATTCTACCGATGACAAACATGAAGTTCGGAAAAACTATAAAAATATTTTTGATCGACGGAGATCCTAATGGACGAATGTCATGCGAGTTGTCTAACTGGACAGGTAAAGCTTATAAAATACCACGGATAAAAGTTAAAGACTGCTTTGATAGGCCGGAACTTTCCAGTACAGGAATTTATCTGCTGATTGGTAGAGATGATTATGGGACCGAATATGTTTACGTTGGTGAAGCAGAGAATACATTAAAAAGGCTAAACCAACATTTAACTCAAAAAGATTTTTGGAATGAAGCTATTGTCTTTATAAGCAAGGATGAAAATTTAAACAAGGCTCATGTTAAATACTTAGAAAATAGACTTTACGAGTTAGCAAAGTTTGTAAACCGATATAAAATTGAAAATACAGTCATCCCAACTCAGTCATCAATTTCCGAATCGGATAAGGCCGAGATGGAGGAGTTTTTAGAAAATGTGCGATTATTAGTTAACTCTTTAGGCCACAAGTTATTTGAAGAAAAACGCGAAGCTAAAGTAAGAATTAAACAACAAGGGTTTTTTGAGATCGCAGCCCCAAGAGGGGCAAATGCTCAAGGTGAACCAACTTCGGAAGGCTTCGTAGTTTTTAAAGGTTCAAGACTTGCCAATTCAACAGTAGCTTCCTTCCCTCTTTCAATGTTAAAGTTGCGACAGAATCTCATCGATAAAGGAATAGCTTTAGACAAGATCGATTATCTAGAGATGTTAGAAGACTACATCTTTGGAAGCCCCTCAACGGCCGCCGCGGTTGTAATGGGTAGGAGTGCTAACGGTCTAATAGAGTGGAAGCTGCCGAATGGGCAAACACTAAAAGGATATGAGGCTATGGAGGATACAACACTTTTGCAAGCAATTAATTCTTAGGACCTACCAAAAGCATCAAAACAAAAACCGCCATGCTAATCAATCAGCATGGCAGCTATACTTTGAGTCTTAATTCCTGACTCTAAATTCTTTAATCCAAGATTTACATTTTCGGCATTTTGCGCATCATGTTGGCCATGGCCGCAGGATTGCTTACCTGCTTCATGATTTTACGCATATCCTCAAACTGTTTAATCAGGCGGTTTACTTCCTGGATGTCGGTACCCGAGCCTTTAGCGATACGGGCGCGGCGGCTTTGATTAATGCTATCCGGATTAGCCTTTTCGAATGGAGTCATCGACTGAATGATAGCTTCAATCGCTTTGAAAGCATCATCGCCAATCTCTACATCCTTCATCATTTTGCCTACGCCAGGTATCATGCCCATCAGGTCTTTCATGTTACCCATTTTCTTAATCTGCTGTATCTGGCTATAGAAGTCGGTAAAGTCGAATTTATTTTTACGAATCTTCTTCTGCAGTTCGGCGGCTTGTTTTTCGTCAAACTGCTGCTGGGCACGTTCTACCAGCGAGATAACGTCGCCCATACCCAAGATACGCGAGGCCATACGGTCAGGGTGGAAAACGTCCAACGCTTCCATCTTTTCGCCCGTACCAATAAACTTGATGGGTTTGTTAACTACCGATTTGATAGACAACGCCGCACCACCGCGGGTATCACCATCCAGTTTGGTTAACACTGCACCGGTAAAGTCCAAGCGCTCGTTAAACACCTTGGCAGTATTCACCGCATCCTGACCGGTCATGGCATCTACCACAAATAAAATCTCGTGCGGGTTAACGGCAGCTTTTACCTGCTCAATTTCCTGCATCATGGCCTCGTCAATGGCTAAGCGGCCGGCGGTATCAATAATGACTACGTTGTTGCCGTTTTGTTTAGCCTGGGCAATACCCTCGCGGGCAATAGCCACCGGGTCTTTTGATTCGAGGTTAGCATAAACCGGGATGCCTATTTGCTCGCCCAGCACCTGTAACTGGTTTATCGCCGCAGGGCGGTAAACGTCATCAGCTACCAGTAAGGGTTTTTTGTTTTTCTGCGTTTTTAAGAAGTTAGCCAGCTTACCGCTAAAAGTGGTTTTACCGGCACCGTTCAAACCTGCAATCAGGATGATGGTTGGGTTGGACGGAAACGCAATTTCGGCGGTGGTGCCACCCATTAAGGCAGTCAGCTCATCATTCATGATTTTGGTGAGCAACTGACCCGGCGAAATCGTAGTTAATACGTTTTCACCTAATGCTTTTTGCCTTACCTCGTCGGTAAAGGCTTTAGCGGTTTTATAGTTTACGTCGGCGTCCAGTAAGGCTTTTCTAATTTCCTTCATGGTTTCGGCCACGTTAATCTCAGTAATAGTTCCTTGTCCTTTCAGAACTTTAAACGCCCTGTCGAGCTTATCGGAAAGATTTTCAAACATGCTTTATCTAATGCTTTAATTTGAGGTGACAAAGGTATTAATTTTTGCGGTATGTTGTGTTGGTAAGTTGCAGAGAACGAGCGTTTGAGATTTGACGATAAAGCCTGTTGTAACAAGAAACGATATGCAAAAGGACGTTCTTTATTTATAACTAATAAATTAGTTATTCAAGATGGACAATAGTATCTTGGTTTAAAATCAATTATTATCTAAAAAGCTTATGAAGACGCATCGAAAAATGGGTAAACGCTCGGTATTGATATTTGCGCTTGCAGCATTATCTGTTGCAGCCAAGGCACATTTACTCCACCATCTGTATAAATCCGGTCATCAAAGATGAAAGCGGAAAAGTCCTGAATTTTAATCAAATGATTGCACTTACCAAAACAGGCGATTATAAAGTTGATAAAAAGCTGGATAAAAATAACAAGCCGTATGCTGGTACAAAAAGCGCCCGGCTCTACGCCGCGGCCCGAGTCGCCTCCGGTTGTGGTTAGGCCAAACCGTAATCAATAAAATTAATGCTTACGGGAATTTGTATATAACGCCCAGAGCTAAGTTTTCATTTCCCTGTATAGACGGCGAGGTGTCTTTATCAAACAGCGCCACACCGGTAATGGTTACGGCAATTAAACGGTTAACACGTGCCGCCAGTGTTAAATCCAAGCGGTGGTCAACGTTTTGCAGCGACCGGCCATAAGGAATGAATATGTTATAGCGGGTAGTCAAATGCAGGTTTTGCATAATGTCTTTATCAAACAAAGCGGTGGCCTGAAATGCGAGCTCATTTTTAAAGGTGCGGCCTGGTGTTACACCATAGTTGCCCGAAAGGTTACGATAGATGGTGGTATCCAACACGAATGTTTGGCGTGCCGTACCCGTACCAATACGTAGGTCGAAATAGGAGGTTGGCTTATACTCAAAACCCAACGATTCGGTCACATAACCCGGCGACATGAAATTAGAAATCAGCAAGGGTCCACGATTTTGGTCGTAATTAAAACCCTTATCAAATTGCGACTCAAAACTTAACGAGCCGTAAAAGAACCAGCTTTTAGATAATTGGGTAGCTAATTTATTATCCCAAAAAATACGGTCGTTGGTTTTGCGCGAAAGCTGACCGCGGTTTTTAGAGCGGCCATATAGCAAAATAAGCTGCGTGGTATAAACGAAAGGTTGTTTGTTATACTCGAGTTTGAAATCCAGATTGCCACCCAAGGCAAACGAGTTAACACCGCCACCGGCCCAGTTATTACTAAAACCTGATTGATTAAAGTTAAAGCCCAGCGTTACAGTTTTATGCCAGTAGCTTACCTTGTAATCGAGCATCGTGATGGGTATAAGCTCGGGTGCAATTTGCACCGGGCGCAGGCGTTGCGGCAGGGCGTTGCGGGGTGTGCCTAACCGGTAACTGTTAAGCAGGTTGGTATCTATTTTAATGTTTTCACGGCGTATGCTATCGGCACGGCGCAGACTGTCGGCTCGACGGAGATTTTGTACCCGGAGTAAACTGTCAACACGGCGCAAACTGTCGGTTTGCTGCGCCTCGGCTACCGAAGCGCAAAATATCAATGCCAGAAATATCCCAAATACCGTTCGCAACATAGTTATCAGCAAATAAAACGAAAATGAACTTGCTTTGAAAATTGAATTTTTAATTAAGTACCTCCAAAATCATTTCAGATACTTTAGCCAGGCATACAACTTGCGTGTTTGCAAATATATGGCGTTTTTTTCCTGCGCATACGCCTCCCGCTCAAAAACAATGTGCATATACGCCTGGTGATGATTGTTGTATTTAAACCGGTTGATGATGTAATTAACTAAGTATAAAAAGTAAAAAGGTATTACCAGTAACTCAGCTGCTTGCCTCATGTGTATGGTTTCGTGCCTGATGAGTACCTGGTCCTGCTTCATGTTTGGGCGCTTTACCAGGATAAACGGAAACAGTGCCATACCATCAACCTTTAAAAATGGAGCTGTAATAACCGGATACTTCATCTTATTCTGGTTGTAACGGAGGCAGTGGCCTTGCATTAGGCGTACGCAAAAAACGCTTGATGTTTGATTTGATGTACGTCACAAACTCGTAATCGTTTGCGGTAGTTACCAGGTAATAACTCGGCCGGTAGCGCGTCATAAAACTGGTAAGCTGTGGTTCTTTAAAACCGGTAATCTGTTGCACCAGTGTTTTGGTAAAGCGCTGGTCTACCACGTTGGTGCGGTAATCCTGCTCAATAATTTGCCTCAGGTGCTCGGCATTACGGCCGCTTTTGCTAATCATATTCCAGATAGCATCAATACTGATACCAGCACCTGCCCCCGGCGATATGCTCAGCAAATCACGATGATTAAGCGAGCCGTATATTTTGCTGTACTCACGCTGTGTTTGCTCCAGTTTCTTTTTAGCCGTAAGCACAGTGTCGCGCACGTTGACCTCTTTAAGCACAATGCTGCTGGCCTTTAAATAAACAGCCAGGTCATTATAGTTCTGTATTTTAATGGTGTCGGTAAAATAGCCGAATTTGCTCACCACCAAGGCATCGCCAATTTTAACATTGATTTTAAATTCTGCTTTCAGGTTGTTGTAAACCGACTGGCCGCTGCGCAAGTTGCGCAGGTTTACCCTGGCTATACGTTCCTGCGTGGATTTATCGAACACCAGGCCCTGCACCGTTTTTTCTTGTGCAAACGCAGCAGTGGCCATCAGCCAAAAAACAAACAGAAAGCCTAATTTCACAATGCAGAATTACCCTATTTAAATAAGATGGTTGAACAATTTAACTGTTTTTAACAGCTGAGGTTTAACCCGGTGTACAAACTATTTGCTCACCACGATTTGCTGACCTATTTTGATATTGTTGTCCGGCAAATTATTGAGCGCCCTGAGTTCGTCAACCGTAAGGCCAAAACGCCGTGATACCGAATATAGTGTATCGCCGGTAACTACGGTGTATAATTTATTAGCGGGCGTGGACCGGATGAGTGAATCTTTGATTGCCTTGCCAATGTTTTGGTTGATTTGGCTCAACACACGGTCTTCGCGTTTTATTTTCTGAATTTCGCCTTCCGGGCGGTCGTACTGGTCCAGATGATATTTTTGGATAGCATTGATGAGCAACTGCGGGTATTGTGGGTTGGTAGCGTAGCCGGCTTCTTTTAAACCATAAGCCCAGCCCACATAATCATTTTTATCCAGCTCAAACAACCGTGCGTAGCGTTTACGTTTTAAAAACTCGGAGTGGTCGCGGTATGAGTCTTCGGGGTTATTATACACCCGGAAGCAATCATTAATGTTATCGTCGTCTTTATAATAACTACGTCCTTTCCAGTCGGATGTGCATTTGATGCCAAAGTGGTTGTTGGCTACTTTGGCCAGTTCGCCGTTGCCAAAGCCCGACTCGAACAATCCCTGCGCCAAGGTGATGCTGGCCGGAATGCCGTACAGGTTCATTTCTTTAACAGCAATGGCTTTAAACCGGTCGATGTAGGAGTTTACCGTGTAGGTAGAATAGGCACCAATAGCCTGCCGGTTTTCGTTTTGTATGCGCTTGTTGTTTTCGTGCGCTACATCAGTAGGGCTTAATACTTTTTTACGGGCGGCACATGACGACAGCACTACCACCAACAAAAGCCAGTAACCTGTATTTTTTAACACGAGTAAAATTTTAGGCTATAAAAGTAAAGCATTGCTTTTTAGGAAGCAACGTAAAAGCTTACTTTATCAAAGTGTTACCGTAGAAGGATGCCGGTTAGATTAATTGCGCTTAGGCTCTGCTTTTACCGAATCGGGCTGCTCATCATAAGCATGCAATTCGTATTTGCGGATAAGGCCTAACACCTGGTTGCCCCAGGCGCGGCTGCTGGCATAACCACTGCGCTGTATACCTTTTACCCAGCTTTTATAATCGTAATGGCTCAGGGTCTGCGCTAAATGGCTAAATTGCTTACGCTCAGTCATGATGCGGGCAAAATCTTGGAAAGAATCTGAGGCAGAATCGTATTGTTTAAAGGAGGAGTGTACACGCTTGCGTCCTGAATAAGATACGGGGCTTTTGCCTTTCATCCCAAAGTGATTGTTCTGGGTGCGTGCTAATTTGCTGTTCCCGCTGGCCGACTCATGCATGGCGATAGCTAAAATGATGCTGGCTGGCACCCCGCTTTCATGCATAATGCGGATGGCATTGTTTTTGAACTTATCGATATAAGACTCTGAAGCGTTGTTTGTTTGTGCTGAAGCAGCAAAGGTGGACGTTAGCAAACATGCAAACAGTAAGATTTTCTTCATAATTTACTTCTTTCTGATGACGAGCACTCCGTCTCGCACAGGTAGTATGATTTTTTCAACCTGTGTGTTAACAGCAATGGCGTCATTTAGTTTTCTGAAAAGGATGGTATCGGCGTCTGATGCTTCGCCGTACACTTTGCCCTTCCACAAAACGTTATCAATTATTATTAAACCTCCCGGCCGTATCTTGTCAATAATCAACTCAAAATAAGTCAAATTGCTCTTCTTATCTGCGTCAATAAAACAAATATCAAAAACTTTATCGGTAAATCCAAATATAACTTGCTTAGAATCACCTATATGCAGCTCAATGCGGTCGGTAAAGCCCGATAATTCAAAGTTTTTGCGCAAGGTTTCTTCCTGCTCGCGGTTCACTTCAATGGTGTGTATTTTGCCGCCTTCGGTCAGCCCTTCGGCCAGGCAAATGGTTGCATAGCCCGTAAATGAACCAATTTCCAAAATGAGTTTTGGGTTTACCAGTTTACTCAGCATGCTCAGCAAACGGCCCTGGTAATGGCCCGACAACATATTCGGTTTTAACTGCTTTAAATACGTTTCGCGATTGATTTTCTTTAAAGCTTCGGGCTCCGGGTCGCAGTGCGTTTCCAGGTAAAGCTGCAGTTGCGGGTCTAATATTTCCATCCGGCAAAGTAGCTAATTTAATTATTGAATGGTTTGATCAATTTTTGCCATAAGTTAGATAGTTTACCCTTTTTTATGGTTAGGGTATCTAACAACTGGTCGGCATCTACCGGTTCATATTCGGTTTTTGACGATATACCATCTAAGCTTAACAAGTGTACACAATCGGTATTGCCGGGCACTTTAACTGCCGACGCCCTACCCAGCCAGTCTTCGTAAGCATAACGATTATCGGTTAGTACTGGAGGGGTACAAGTGGTCAGGTAATGGCCTTTTGCATACCAGAAGTTATACCAGACCCAACCGTACTTGCCAAAAAATAATCCGGCTTTATTCATCCCAGGCTTGTTGAGTTCGGTAATAGCTCGCTGCCAATTGCTGAAGGTTTTACGCAATAAAGCTTCTTCCCTTACATCCCGCTTTTGCGTATTGTAACTCATACCCTTGGTATGGAAATATAGAAATATGCTTTCCGGATATTGTTTCGCCAAATCATGTACCAGCTTTATACCTTGGTACTCATACTGATTTACAGTTGATGTATTTATAATGGCATCTGGCACGATTTGGCTAACCAACAATTTGGCCTGCTGCGAAAGATTCTCGCAATCTGTTATATGCAGGTATAGCGTTGAAACATCTAAAATTCCATAACTTTTTAGCTGCGTCAGCTGCTGGGTTATGATGTCTTGCCAGTTTGACTGCGCATTAAGGTAAACGTAGTAAACAATTTTAATAGGCGGCATGATATCGATAAGTAAATGTAATGGTGATTAAATGAGTCTTTACATAACCGTTAAAAATACCGATTCCATAATTAATAGGGAGTCGCCAGCATGTTATGCTTTGAATGCTTTAGATTAAGGTAAATCTACAGTTAGTGTTTTAATATTCCCACGTGGCAAATGTAGGTATTTTGTTAGATGTGCTTTAGAAGCATTAATCGGATGTGGTTATTTACGTATTGCAGTTCCATTTATAATAACCTGCAGTCTTATTTCTTCAATATTCTATCTTTATTTTTTTGCACAAATTCTGCCGCATCATTTAATGTTTTAGGGTATGAAATGTAATTGTTAGTTGCTGGCTTTGAGTACTCATCCTTACCTGTTTGATAAAGGTGTTGAAAAACAAAGCCGTTTTCTACCAAATATCTGACTACTTTCCAGCGTCTATCATCTAATTTTCTTGGTGGTCTAAATGAATGATTGATTAACTGCATTTCTTTTCCACATTTCGTGCAATTAACTTGCGAATAACTTCTTAAATCAATGCCTACGTTTTTTACTATCCGACATTTAAAGCAAACATTCTTGTATCCCATAACTCAAAACCGCCCAAACGATCGCTGCTCCATCCACGATTGCAATAAAATCACTGCTGAAACCGTATCTACCAATGCCTTATTCTGCCGGCCTGCTTTTTTTACGCCGCCGGCCAAGATGGCTGCCGAGGCCATTTTTGAGGTAAAGCGCTCGTCCATCATTTCGACAGGGATGTCCGGAAAAGTCTTTTTTAATAAATTAACAAAGCCGCGTACATGCATAGCTGATTGCGAAGGGGTATTGTCCATCTGCTTGGGCTCGCCTATCACAAAAGTTTCTACCTGCTCGGTTTGCAAATACTTTTTTAGGTACTCGATAATGTCTTTGGGGTGGATGTTATCCAGCCCGGTGGCAATCATTTGCAGCGGGTCGGTTACGGCAAGGCCGATGCGCTTGGTACCATAATCAAAAGACATTACTCGGGCCATAGTTATTGCTTTGTGTAAAATGCAAACTTACCAATTGCCGGGCAGTATTGACCGGTTAGCATTTAACATTATTGTCATTACTTGCCTCCTAACCTACAATTGACAACGCACCAATAAAAAATTTATATCTTGCACCAATGCAGTTTAAAGATATTGTAGGGCAGCAAGCTGTAAAGCAACGTTTACTGAACACTGTTCACGAGAACAGGGTAAGTCATGCGCAATTATTTCTGGGGCCCGAGGGTTCAGGCTCGTTGGCGCTGGCCGTTGCTTATGCACAATATTTATCATGCGAAGACCGGAAAAGCGATGATTCGTGTGGCGTATGTGCTTCTTGCCGTAAATATGAAAAGCTGGTACATCCCGATTTGCATTTCTCGTACCCGTTCTTTGCTTCTGATAAAAATGATACGGCACTGAGCTTTATTGAGCAATGGCGTGAGGCACTGCTTACCCATCCGTACCTTAGCCTGGAAACCTGGCGCGGGTATCTGGAGGCCGAAAATAAACAGGCTAACATCAATATTGCCGAGTGCCACCAGATTATTAAAAAGCTAAGCCTGAAACCTTTTGAGTCGGTTTACAAAATATTAATTTTATGGCTGCCCGAATATCTGGATAAAGAAGGCAATACGCTGCTGAAAATTATTGAAGAGCCGCAGCCCAATACTGTTTTTTTACTGGTGGCCCAAAACCAGGACCAGATTTTAAATACCATTTTGTCGCGTACACAACTGGTTAAGATACCTGCCCTGGGATACGATGATGTACGTAATTATCTGGTGAACGAGCGCGGTGTACCTGCTCAAACTGCCGAAGAAGCCGCTTACTTAAGCAACGGTAACCTAACCGAAGCATTAAGCATGCTGCAGCAGGAAACCAACAGCTTTCATGCTGACTTTGTAGATTGGTTGCGTAACTGCTATGGTAACAAAGGCCTCAACGTTATGAAGTTTGTGGAGGTTAAAGCCAAGGCAGGGCGCGAACCGCAAAAGAATTTTATCCGTTACGGCATCAGCTACATCAGGGAGTGCTGCTTGCTGTTGGGGGGGGCGGGCAGCCTGGTACATTTACCTGCGGCCGAAAAAGAAACTGCGCAAAAAATGGCCGGCGTAATGAGTATGGAAATGGCCGAAGCCATTAGCGAAGTGCTCGAAAAAGCGCACTACGCGGTTGAACGAAATGCAAATCCTAAAATTTTGTTTTTAGATGTATCTTTGCAGATTATTAAAATATTACACTTTAAAATTATCCCGAAAGGGAACCAATATATATAACTTAAAATGGGATGTGGAAGTTGCTCTACCGGGGGCGGATGTACGCCGGCAGGCTGTAAAAGCAATGGGTCATGCATGACCAATGGCTGCAGCAAGCTTGATGTGTACGATTGGCTGGCGCATATGGATATGCCGTCGAGCTACAAGCCTTTCCAGGTAGTTGAGATAAAATTTAAAGGCTCGCGTAAGGATTTTTACCTTAACGCCGACAATATATACTTTGAATCGGGCGAATTGGTGGCCGTTGAAACCGCAACCGGCGGGTACGATATTGGCCACGTATCGTTAACCGGCGAACTGGTGCGTATGCAAATGGTAAAGCGCCACGTTAAAGAGGCGGATGTTACCAAAAAAATCTACCGCCGTGCTACACCTGCCGATGTGGATAAATGGAAGATTGCCAAGGAACTGGAATGGGAAACCATGCACCGTGCCCGTAAATTGGCGCTCGACCTGAATTTATCTATGAAGATAAGCGACGTAGATTACCAGGGCGACAAAACCAAAGCTACTTTTTATTACACTGCCGAAGGCCGGGTCGATTTCAGGGAACTGATTAAAAAGATGGCCGAAGCTTTCCGTATCCGTATCGAGATGCGGCAGATTGGTATGCGCCAGGAGGCCAGCCGTTTGGGTGGTATAGGCTCTTGCGGTCGCGAGCTATGCTGCTCTACCTGGTTAACCGACTTCAAAACGGTTTCTACCTCGGCCGCACGCTACCAGAATTTGTCGTTAAACACGCTAAAGCTGGCCGGGCAATGTGGTAAGCTTAAGTGCTGTTTAAACTATGAGCTGGACGGTTATATGGACGCGCTGAAGCACATACCTGATAACGTCAATGTTTTACGCACCGAACAGGGCGATGCCAGGCTGCAAAAAACCGATATTTTTAAACGCATGATGTGGTTTAGCTTACCCGGTGCCGAAAACTGGATACCGCTTACCATTGCCCGCGTTAAAGAAGTGCAGCGTTTAAATAAAGAAGGCATTACCCCGGCTGAATTGGACGATGTAGTAGAAACTAAAGCTGCACCGGTAAAAGTGCTTGACTATGAAAACGTAGTTGGCCAGGACAGCCTGACCCGTTTAGACGAGCGCAGCCAGCAGAACCGTAATAACAAAAAGAAAAAGAATAAAAAACCGGGAGCACCACAAACTGGCGGGCAACCGCAACAGGCGCAAGCTGCGGAAAGAAAACCGCAAGGCAATAACAACAACAATAATAACAATCAGCAGCCTGCTACTGATAAAAAGCCACAGAACAACCAGCCAAGGCCTAAAAACCAGCAAAAACAAGGTAACCAGCCAAGGCCCGACAATCAGCAAAAGCCTAATAATGCACCGCGGCAAAATACGCCGGTAACGGCTGCTATGGCCAGTGATGCCAAACCGGTGGATGGGGCAGCCGAAGGTAACAAAGCTGGTGGCGAAGGTGCCAGGCGTAACAACCGCAGGCACAGGCCCAACCGTAATCGCGGCAATAACAATAACAACCAGCAACCCAACGCTCCGCAAGCATGAAGTTAGTAGCCTGTAATAAAGCATTTGTACAGCCATCTGTTGCCCTTTTACCGGGCAGCAGATGGTTTTTAAATTATGGAATTTCCTGTTTTATTATGGCATTGCTGCTTGCCTTTACAGGTTGCTCAGACCCAAAGCGGGTAATGGACGAGAGCATATCTATTGCCAACCATAACTGGATTTATGGTAATAAAATTAAGTTTGATGTAGACATCCAGGATACCCAGGCCGCCTATAACTTATACCTGAACGTCCGGGTAACATCGGCCTATCGGTACTCCAACATGTTTGTGCTGGTTTACCAAAGCCAGGGGCCAACCAAAAAAGCTACTACCACCCGTTACGAACTCAAACTGGCCAGCCCAACGGGCGAGTGGCTGGGCAAAGGTTCGGGCAGTATGTACAGCTATCAAATTCCTTTCAAACAGCAATACCGTTTCCCGGCTGCAGGCAAATACCACTTCGAAATTGAGCAAAATATGCGCGATAACCCATTGCGCTCCGTAAGCGATGTAGGCTTACGTGTTGAAAAAGCAGAATAATTCTGCCCGGCTACACCGCCAAACAGTTTTAGGTTTATCCTGTTGAAGAATAAACTGAAATCATGAAAAAGCTTCTTTGTATGGTGATGATGGGTGCTGCTTCTTTGGCAGCTTGTAAAAGCTCAACCAGTAAAACCGGTGGAGATGTAGCCGACTCGGGGTTTCATGGCAGTTCAGGTCCGGTAGATACCGGTAAAGCTGCCGGGTCGGGTACGATGTCGGGTAATTCAACCGGCGGAACTGATACCAGCACCATTGGCCGGGGTGTGGCTACGCCGCAAACCGATACCACGTCGGTTAAGCCGTAATCAAATAAAATTAGTATTATTGAGAAATCCTTCTTTCATTTGCTAAAAATTTTATCGGATGAGTGTAGGGATTTTGGCTATTGCCGTAGTGATATTGTTGATTGCTGTTTTTTTGTTTGTGAGTAAGGGAAAGAACAATGCACAAGGTATTTCTTTCGAAGAATTTAATCAGCTTAAAGCAAACAACGAGCAACTGAATATAAACCTACGCGTTGCCGAAGAGAAAGTTAAAAGCGCCTACGCCGAAAAAGACAGCATTACCCAGCTGCTGAAAGAAGAAAACATTAAACTGGCTGACCAACTTGTATTTGAGCGTCAGGAACTGGCCCAGGTAAGCCAAATGCTCGAAAGTACCCGTGCTTACTACAAAGCCCAACAAGAAAAACTCCAGGAGCAAAAAGTAGAAATAGAGCAAACCCGCCAGCACTTTCAGCGCGAATTTGAGAATGTGGCTGAAAAGCTATTAAAAGAAAAATCGCGCGAATTTTTGGATGTCAACAAAAATAACCTCGATCATATCCTGAGTCCGCTTAAAGAAAACATTAAGGCTTTTGAGGATAAGGTAGACAAAGTGTACAACATGGAGGCTGCCGACCGTAATACCCTGAAAGGGGTGATTACGCAATTAATGGAGCTGAACAAACAAATCAGCAGTGAGGCGCAAAACCTGACTAAAGCCTTAAAAGGCGACACCAAAAAGCAGGGTAACTGGGGCGAGTTTATCTTAGAAAAAGTGTTGGAGCGATCAGGTTTGGTGAAAGACCGCGAATACCGCATCCAGGCCAGTCATCAAGCGCAGGATGGTACCCGATTTCAGCCCGATGTGGTGATTGATTTGCCGGATGATAAACATTTAATCATCGACTCTAAAGTATCATTAATTGCCTACGAGCGTTTGGTAAATTGCGAAACTGAAGAAGACCGCAAGCTGCATGCTCGGGCGCACGTCGAGTCGTTGCGCAGTCATGTACAGGGTTTATCGGCCAAAAACTATCATGATTTGCAAAAAATCAATTCGCCCGACTTTGTGCTGTTATTTGTGCCTATCGAATCATCGTTCAGTTTTGCGGTGCAACTGGATGCTGATTTGTTTAACGATGCCTGGGACAAGCGCGTGGTAATTGTTAGTCCATCAACGCTGCTGGCCACACTGCGTACCATTGCCAGTATGTGGAAACAGGAACGGCAAAACCGCAACGTGATGGAAATAGCCCGCCTGAGCGGCGAAATGTACGATAAGTTTGTGGGCTTTTTAACCGATATGGATAGCATAGGCCGCAACCTTAAACTCAGCCAGGATGCTTATGATAAAGCCATTAACAAACTGAGTGATGGCCGCGGTAACCTGACCATCACCGCCGAAAAAATTAAAAAGTTAGGCGCCAAAGCCAACAAGCAAATTGAAAATAAGTACATCAGCGAAGCCGAATTTCTGCCTGAACCCAAAACAGAATAATTGCCTTTCGGCCTACATTACCTTTACCTGCAGTTCGGCGAACTTAATCAGCAGTTTTTTATACAACTCGCTTTTAAAGGAGGCTTCGCTGTAAATGTCGGTAATCCAGACCAGCACTTTCAATTCAACAGCATCAAGCAAAATGGTATTCACCAGTATTTCGGGAGGTAAGTTTCTGACTACGCTTTCGCTTTTGCTTACTTCCTCTTCAATGATTTTAAAGATGGCTTGTAGGTCGGTTGCAATGTTGACTTTAAATACCAGTTCCGTTTTCAGGTAATCGTTACTCAAAGTCCAATTAACCAGCCGGCCTGATAGCAAGTCGCCGTTAGGAATAATGACTTCAGAACCCTGCGGGGTAAGCATCTTGCTCGAGCGGATACCAATATCCTGAACCTTACCTTTTTTATCGGCCAGTTCGATATAATCGCCAATACGAAACGGCTTTTCAAAAATGAGGATGATGCCCGATACAAAGTTGTTTACTATGTTTTGCATACCCAAACCGATACCCACACTAAGTGCGCCAACCACTACCGTAAGTTTATCAATACCAATACCCGATGCGGTTACGGCCAGCAGCAAGCCAATGATGAAAATGACAAGCCGTACCAGTACCAGTTTAGAACCTTTGTGTTCTATCTTATCATCAAACTTGAGATTATTGTTTTCGCCAAACAGTACGCCAATGTGTTTTTGCAGCATGTTGGCTACATAAATAATTACTCCAAAAAACAGTACATTGCCCAACGTAAAGGTTACACTGCCAAAGGTTCGGGGTTTATTTAAAAGGGTGTGTAAAAGTGCAAACACCCCACCTGCAATGCTCAGATTAATCAGAAATACCAACAACCAGAGTATTACCGCAACTACCGATAGTATACGCTTGAACGATTTACGGATACTGCTCAGATTTATACGCGAAAACAGCCCGTTGGTGTTAGAGCCTACTTTAATCTGCAGCTCAAGAGCATCAGTAAGTATCTGTACAAAAATAGCCAGTGCAATAATTTGAGTTAGGCCTATAATAGCAGTTGTACTGAATACTTTGGCCAGGCTAATGCGCCCAAAAACATTAAGCGCAACTGATAGTAAGTTGAGCACCCAAAAAATAATCAATATGGGTTTAATTAGGCTCTCGGTAATGTTGGCCTGCAGTAGTTTGCGGTAAAAGTAATAGCCAATATAGAGTGAGCCTAAATTCAGCACCATCAGCCATAGGCGCATCCACAATGCATCGTTTACTACCATATTGGTTAAAATGATGACGATGTACAGCGCCACAATAACCAGCCAGTAGTTTAAATCGGATTTAGATAGTGTTCTCCAAAAATGTATGGTAATTACAATCAGTAACAAAAACTGCGTAATTTCAATGTACATTGATGGTGCATCCGGCTCAAAAAGAGGCGTAAGGTTAAGCATCACAATCAGCGTAGCTATAACCGGATACGGCTTGATGTAAATAAAGTTAAGCGGGCCAATGCTTTGCTGCAGTTCGGCCTTGCGGGCGTTTTTAAAATTGCGGTATACCCAAACATAAAAAGCTACACCTATCAGTAATAAAAGCAGGCGGTTGTCCCACGTGCTGCTGATAAAGTAGCTCAATATCTTGTTCTGCCCTTCAAATGATGACTGGATTAACTCGCCCACGCTGCGGTTACCACTGCCCGTACTCGGTGCCGACCATATGTAAGGCGACTCGCGGCTCAACGCACTTTGGCCTGATTGCCGCAAATGGTCGTTGATAGAATTTTGTAAATCGGTAACTGTAATATACTCAGCCGATACATCGGCCAGCAAATGGCTTACGGTGTCTAATTTAGCGGTGGTGCCTTTGCCGGCGTTTTGCAGCCTTTGTTTAATATTTATGAGCTGTGCGTTGTAAAGCCGCTTTTCGGTGGTGTCAGCAGCATTAACCATCAACACCGAATCATTGCTTAGTTTAATTACCTCATCGGCCAGGCGCTGTAAATCATTATTGTACTTTGTAAGCGAGTTGCGCCAGGTAGTAAGCTTGGTTAAGGCATCTTTTAAAATCAGGTTGTAGCTCAATAAACTTTTAGCATCCGTAAGCTTACCGGCGGCATCTACATCGCGCTTTACCGGGGCAATGTCTTTTTTCAGAGCCGTAAGTCCGTCGCTAATGGCCGGGATACCAAAGCCCCGCTTGTTGGTGGCATTAATTTCGGTAATGGCTGCCTGCGCTTTTTGTATTCTGAAAAGAAGTGTATCCGGAATGGTTTGTGCCGAATCGGTTTTTACCTTAACGCTGTCTTGTGCGTGGGCTGGTAGTATATATATAAAGCAGCATAAGGTAAGTACCCACAAAAGTAGTGAGCGTTTTTGAGAACTTTTAAGCTTAACTTGTTGCTGAGAATAGAACATAGTACAGAAGTATGATTAACCAAAAAGGCATGCGTTGCTAGTTTGGTATACAAGCGGTTGCCGAAAGAGTTTTTTGGAATATGGTATTGGTTTCGATATGCCTTTGCCGAAAAAGTACAACTAACAGCTATTACTCAAACCATTAGCTGCAAAATGAGTTGATGAATTTACTGTGGCTAATCTTTCAAATAATAAACCGCCTGTAAATCTAACCGGCCGCCTTAAATGGGTGGAGCGGATTGCTTATTTATTTGATGAACAGTTCAGGATACCCGGCACCAAATTTAAATTCGGGCTCGACCCCATTATTAATTTGTTACCCGTAGCTGGCGATGCTGCCGGTTTTATGGTAGGTGCCGCCTTAGTGCTTACCATGGCCAAGCATGGCGTAAGCCGCAAAGTGCTTATTTTAATGATGTTTAATTTAATGCTCGATGGCATCATTGGTTCCATCCCGCTCATTGGGCAGGTTTTTGATTTTTATTATAAATCCAACACCCGCAACATCAAGCTGCTAAAAGAGCATTACGAAGAAGGTAAACACCAGGGCCGGGGTACCGGGACGCTGATTATGATATTCATATTTTTGGTGGTGTTTATGGGGTTAATGCTTTTCCTGGCGGTTAAATTGTTAAGCCTGCTTTACCATTGGATTAAGGGTTGATTAACCCCAAGCTGCTTTGCAGCCTGCTTCTCAAAAACACGCTCCAGTGTACTTTTTACACGTATTATGGCCCTGCGACCCAGAGCAAACGATTGCGTAACTTTTTAAACGTATTGCTTACGTTTAAAGGCAAAATCTTTCAGATACTCAATAATTATTATTTAGTTTGTGTTTTACCTATGGTTGCCAATAAGGCATCAGACAAAGCATATTATTAAAAATATATAAACCAACTGTTCAAAACAGTCACTAACATCAAAGCAACCGCTATAAGTTGCCTGTACCACATTTGTTATGAAAAAGTTTTTAGATGAGAATTTTTTGCTGCAAACCGAAACTGCGCAGCGCTTGTACCACGAGTATGCCAAAGGGCTCCCTATTATCGACTATCATTGTCACCTCCCGCCCAACGAAATTGCAGCAAACCTCAATTTTAAAAATTTAACACATGCCTGGTTATATGGCGACCATTACAAATGGCGTGCACTGCGCACCAACGGTGTAGACGAAAGCTACATTACTGGTGATAAAAGCGATGCCGAAAAATTTGAAAAATGGGCAGCTACTGTTCCGTACACCCTGCGTAACCCTTTATACCACTGGACACATTTGGAGTTACAGCGCTATTTTGACACTGACGAAATCTTGTCGCCTGATACCGCTAAAAAAATCTATGATGATTGTTCGGCCAAGCTGCAAACGCCGGAATTTGCGGTGCAAAGCCTCATTAAAAAAATGAAGGTAGAAACCATTTGTACTACCGATGACCCGCTGGACAACCTGGAGTTTCATCAGCAAATGGTCGGTAGCGACGTGGCTAAAATACTGCCTACTTTCCGTCCGGACAAAGCCATGAACGCCGACGATACCCAGGCACTTAACGCTTACATTAACAAGATCGGAAGAGCGTCGTGTAGGGAAAGA
>CAXYKR010000209.1:0-7734 GCA_964277815.1 uncultured Mucilaginibacter sp.
AGTTAAAGAAAAATCACTGACTTATGAAGACTTCTGCATCTGAGATACGACTGATTGACAACTACATTCAAAAACAGTTGCCGCCTTCCGACCAATTAGTTTTTGAGGCGAATTTATTGTTGTGCCCTGATTTAGCTGACACCTTACTATGGCAGCAGGCCGTGCATCAGTTAGTAAAGATTAGAGGACGACAGCAGCTTAAAGCACAAATTATGCAAGTAGAACAAACGTTATTCACTGAGGCAAGGCATCAAACGTTCGGAGAAAAGATTTACAGGATATTTAAAAAAGAACTATAAAAAAAGCCCGGAGTGTTTCAGTTACTCCGGGCTTTTGTTTTATAATTGGTAAGCTTTGTATTCGTCCTGCGCATACGTACCCCAGTCTTTCATGGCTTCTTCGAGTGTAGCACGCATTTTTTTATTATCTACCGGTTTGCCTTTGGTAGGTGGTGCAACCTTAGCAATAGGAATGTTCATGTCGGTTACCTTGGTGGCAAACCAGGTAATGTTTTCGTGGGGCAAGGCCACACCCAAAATCATACCGGGAAGGCCTGTAAACGATTCGGGTCCGCCCGAAACAGCAATCTCGTTGGTATAAAAAGCCACTACATAAACCGAATCCATAATCAGGGCGTTGGCGCGTCGGCAATTAAAACCGGCTATTTCGCGGGTTTCATCAGTAATTTTCCAGTTTATTTTGCGCAGGCTGTCTTTCACTAAAAAGGTTTCTTCATAAACCTTTTTTTGCACGGCGCTGGTGTGTTTGTTCAAATCGGTACCGATGGTATTGTTTTGGGCAACAAGTGCTGTGTTGAAAAAAGAATTGTTGGCGTTTTCGTCCGGCTTAGGCACATAAAGCGTTTGGTTATCAGTAAACGTAAGTGTACTGGTCTGCTTTTTAAACTGCGGTTGATTTTTACGGAACGACTCGTACGCAGGTTGTAAATAAGCTTCATTGTCTTTGGTGATGCGTTTTTTGATGATAGCGTACATATTTACGCTTTTCTCGTATTCAATAACGCCACTGGTAGTAAAGTGCGCGTTTTGCGCTAACGATAGCTTACCAAATAATAAGGTTAAGCATAAAACTAAAAGATGTTTACTTTTCATGATGTTATTTTTTTGCCGGCGCACCGCCCATTTTACTGAAATCATAAACTATAGAGAACATGAAATATCTTTTGATGGTAGTGTATGCGGTTTGGGTAAGATAACTACCTGATGATCTGCGGTCAAAGCCACGATTTTGATTCAGCAGGTCATTCACTGTAAGGCGGACTTTCAAGCTTTCATCTTTAACCAAAGGTTTGTTGATATATCCGTTTAGCAAATAACGGCTAAAGCTCTGATTAAACGATTGCGTAGGCGCACGGTACTCGTATCCGCCATCAAAGCCAATTTGCAGTTTGCCGGGCAAGTAAACATTAACATCATGGTTAATGGTAAAACCCGAGCCGTTACTGTTGATATTAGGTTGAAGCGATGATTGACCTAAGGTATAAGTAGGACCGCCGCTTACATAGAAATCTAATTTATTTTCAATATATCTTCTTATCACGGCCGAAATGCCATAAGTATTGGACTTGGTGCGGTTTAATACATCATTTACCATGTTGTAGTAAGTGCTGCCAGACGTGTTAAAATCTATGCCACCATCAATACCGAAAAGAAATTTAAGCTTCATGCTGATGTCGCCATATATAGAGTAATTACTAATGCTCTCGCCTGGTAAATTTACATAGCGATTGACGGTTTTACCATTGTTAGTATTGGTAGTTACGTTACTTACAATTGGATTAGAGGTTATACTGTAATTAGCTCCTACCCATATAGACCGGTTGGTTAATACCTTATAAGAGTTGTAACCCAGGGAAAAATTGTTGTAGAATGAAGGCTTTAAGTTAGGATTACCTTCAGTAACGCTGAGCGTATTAAGGTTATTAACTATTGGCTGTATTTGATCTATAGTGGGCTGACGGGTACTGCCGTTATAATTAAATCTGAACGCTTTTTGTTGTGAAAACCGATACAAATAATATAACTGTGGATTCCAATTAATAAAGTTGCGATCAAATTCAGCACCGTTAAATTTATTAAGCTGTTTAAAATTCACAAGTGCCACTTTGGTGCCGAAGTTGAAAGTGGTTTTATCTTTCTTATAATTAAAAACTAAACCGCCCTGGTTAGTAAACTGGTCGAGCCTGTAATTGCTACTTAATGTGTCTACCAAAACATTGTAATTGCCTGGTGTTGACTGATTGAATGACTTGCGGTTGGCCGTACTGTTGCTTAAACCTATGCCGTAATTTGCTATCAAAGAGAACGTTTTAGAGAAAGGTTCTGAATAAGTAAGGTTAGTGTTAAATATCGAAGTTTGAATGTTGTTGTCTTTTAACTGGTCAACAAGTTCCCTGCGGTATTGAACGTTTTTCTCATCATAAAATTTTGCATCCGAAAATAAGTTGCCCTTGCTTTTGTTCTCATCAAGCGATTGAGATACCAGGAAAGATACAGTGCGGCCCTTCTTTTTAAGTTTTTTATTGTAGAAAGCAGAGAAGTTGAAGGTTTGTACGTCGCCTTTAAAATCCTGTCTGCCGTCGTTGGTGTTAATTAAAGAGCTGTCGGCACGTACACTTCTATCTGCATTGTCATTTTGGTTTTCACTATGTTTAAAAGTGCCATCTGCGGCTATTTTCAGATTAGAGGTACTATCGAGTTTAATCTGAAAAACCCCATCAATTTTTTGTCTGAAGATGTAATTGTTAAAGTTTTGATTAGAACTTGATCTAATTAGTCCAATAGGTAGGCTGTTTTGGGTTTGTTGATTGCTGTTGCCATTTACATTTAAAGAGCCGATTTTGTAATTGGTATTAATAGTTTGTTTATCACCATTCCATTTATCGTCGTAATGCACACCACCAGTACGTGCTGTAGGTATACCCCTTCCATCAAACCTGCCATTCCATCCTTCCAAATCATCACCGCTTCCCGAAATATTGATTCCGCCGTCTACCACTTCAATATTATTGCCCGAGGTGCCGAACTTATTGGCATCCTGCCAGCCTAAACCGGTTTTCCCGGTATTAGCTAAAGTTCCATAAACAGCAAATTTCTTTTTACCTATAAACTTGTTGAATGCTACCTGCTCCTGGTAAAATTTATTAGTGCCGATGCTTGCATCAACCTTACCAAAATAGCCGTTCTTTTTATCTTCCTTAAGCTTAATATTGATAGTTTTGGTTTTATTGCCATCATCTATACCGGTAAATGCGGCCTGGTCGCTGGCTTTATCGTACAGCTGTACTTTATCAACCATATCGGCGCGTAGGTTTTTGGTAACCAAGGTTGGATCATCGCCAAAAAACTCTTCGCCATCTACAAGTACTTTGGGTACCGATTGTCCCTGAGCGGTAATTTTACCATCCTTATCTACCTGGATGCCGGGTAACTGTTTTAATAAGTCTTCAACTTTAGCATTAGGCTGTACCGTAAAGCTGGATGCATTAAATTCAGTGGTGTCACCTTTTATTTTAATAGCAGCGCGGGTGCCTTTTACAATAACTCCTTCTAATAACTTAGATTTTAAAATTAAACTTAGTCGGCCAAAATTGTGCGAAGTATGCGCTGAGTCGAGTACGAAATCTTCAATATAATCAGCATACTTTGGATAACTGGCAATCAAAATAAATTTGCCTTTTCCTAAATTGTTGATAGAGAAGGTGCCATCTTCGGCAGCACGGGTAAACTTACGCAAAGTAGAGTCTTTGGCGTTAAGTACCATAATGCTGGTATTGTGCAGCTTTACATTTGAAATAGTATCGGCTACGGAACCGTTGATGTGGTAATTGGTTTGTGCAGATGCCAAACCGCAGATAAGACAGGATAGAATAACCGTAAGTATATATTTCATGACAAGGATTGAGGCCGTAAGGTATAACTAAAAGTTTAGTATAGGAAGCGCTTAAATGTTAAATAAAGTTAATTGTTTGTAATTTTTATGATATAAGACTCGGCGGGCGTCATCTTGTTACAAACAGAAGTCAGTTAGAGCCGAAAAATCGGAATTTGGCTACTTTTGACGGATGAACCGGATTGGCCGCATAGCCGCTATTTTAATACAGTTGCAATCGCGCAGGGTAACCAAGGCGCAGCATATTGCCGACCGTTTTGGAATTAGCTTGCGGACGGTTTATCGCGACATCAGAACTCTAGAAGAAGCCGGCGTGCCCATTATAGGCGAGGCCGGCGCCGGTTATTCGCTGGCCGACGGCTACCGGTTGCCGCCCGTTTCGTTTACGCTTGATGAAGCTACCGCCTTTATCACCGCCGAAAAGCTGGTTGAAAAATTAACCGACCAGGATAATAGCAGCAGCTTTAAATCGGCCATGTATAAAATACGGGCTGTATTGCGCAATGCGGATAAAGATTACCTAACCGGTATTGATGAAAGCGTTGAGGTATTAAGGGCGAGGTGTTTACCACAACTGCCTGACCATATTAACCCGATGCAAATTATTCTAAAAGCTATTGCGGTGCGTCAGGTCGTCAGTCTGAGTTACTTTTCTTTTTATCGCCAAACGCATACCGAGCGTTGTGTGGAGCCGGTCGGCGTTTTCTACCTGGATAACTATTGGCATTTAATTGCCTGGTGCCGGATGCAGAAAGATTACCGTGATTTTAGATTTGACCGTATACTGGATGTACAACTTGCCGAGGATAGCATCTCTAAAGACCATCCCTCTTTAAAAGATTACCTGGCCAATGTTTACCAGCAGCGCAACTTGCACCGGGTAGTTTTGCGTGTAGATAAAGAGGCTGCGCTGCACTTGGGCGAGCAAAAATATTATCATGGCTACATTGGCGAAACGACAATAGGGGATAAGTTGGAAATGAGTTTCCTGACCAGCTCGCTTGAGGGTTTTGCCCGATGGTATATGATGTTTGGTGATTATGCCGGCATTATTGAGCCTGATAGTTTAATTGAAAGAGTAAAAGATATCACACAAAAACTTTTTGAGAAATTGTAAACGCTGCTGACATAGGGTTGTCACTACCGCATGGTTACTTTGAAATATAAATCAAAACCCATAACCATGAACATCATTGCATTGCTATTAAAGGAATTAAACGAAGAAGCCCAAACCACCCGCAAAATGCTGGAACGTATTCCGAACGATAAATTTGACTGGCAGCCTCACCCCAAAAGTATGACCATCCGCCGCCTGGCATCCCATATAGCTGACCTGCCTAACTGGATAGCGATGGCCATTAATACCAGTGAATTGGATTTTGCCGGTAACGATTGGAAAGAAGAAGTGGTTGACAATACCGAAGCTTTATTAGCCTACAATGAGCGTTCGTTAACTAACGGCCGTACTCAATTAGAGCAGGTAACCGAGGAGCAATTACTGCCCCAATGGACGCTTCGCAACGGCGAACATATTTTGGGTGTTTGGACTAAGTATGAAGTTATCAGGATGAGTTTCTCGCAAATTGTGCATCACCGGGCGCAATTAGGTGTTTACCTGCGCTTACTAAATATTTCCATCCCCGGCAGCTACGGGCCAAGTGCGGATGATATGGAAAATCAGTTTTAAATAAAATGGGCGTTCGAAATTTGAACGCCCATTTTTGTTTAAGTTATATCAATCAATATTCGCGACTATTTACCTAACCGCTCTTTTAAAAACTGACCGGTAAAACTGTCCGTTTTTTTCAGCAAATCTTCGGGAACACCTTCAAATACGAGCTTGCCACCGTGGTTACCGCCGCCGGGGCCAATGTCTACTACCCAGTCAGCACATTTAATCACGTCCATATTATGTTCAATCACAATAATGGTATTGCCTTGCTCAAGCAGGGCATCAAATGATTTAAGCAGCTTTTTAATGTCGGCAAAGTGCAGCCCCGTGGTGGGCTCATCAAAAATGAAAAGCGTTTTGCTGGCATTGTTACCTTTAATCAGGAACGAAGCCAGCTTGATACGTTGCGCCTCACCGCCGGATAGCGTGTTTGACGATTGCCCCAATTGTACATAGCCCAGGCCAACATCCTGCAATGGTTTCAGTTTATTGATGATTTTGGTTTCTTTAACAAAAAACTCCAAAGCCTCATCAATAGTCATTTGCAAAACCTCAGATACATTTTTTTCCTGGTAGGTTACATCCAACACCGGTTGTTTGAAACGGTTGCCGTTGCAGGCCTCGCAGGGTAAAAAGATATCGGCCATAAACTGCATTTCTATTTTAACCTCGCCCTCGCCCTGACAAACGTCGCAACGGCCACCCTCTACGTTAAACGAAAATGCCGATGGTTTTAAACCGGCTGCCTTAGCGGCAGGCTGGGTAGCATATAGGTTCCTAATCTCGTCCCATGCCTTAACATAAGTAACCGGGTTGGAGCGCGACGAACGGCCTATCGGGTTTTGGTCTACCAGTTCAACAGATTCTATTTTGGCATAATCGCCTTCAATGCTGTCGTAGGTACCAGTTTGCTCGCCCGAGTAGTTGCCCAAAACTTTTTGCAATGCGGGATGCAATATGCGTTTGACCAAACTGGTTTTACCTGAGCCCGATACCCCGGTAACTACGGTTAACACGCCCAACGGAAACTTGACATCTATGTTTTGCAGGTTATTCTCGCGGGCACCTTTAATCAATATATAATCATTCCATTTACGGCGATGGTCTGGCAGAGCAATCTCTTCGCGTCCGCTCAGATACTTGCCGGTCAGGCTGTCGTCGTCGGTCAATATCTGGTCGTAAGTGCCCGAAAAAATTAAGCGGCCGCCATGCGTTCCGGCTTCCGGACCAATATCAATCAGGTGGTCGGCTGCCTGCATAATTTCTTCTTCGTGCTCTACCACTAATACGGTATTGCCCACATCACGCAGTGATTTAAGCACACCAATCAGGCGTTGTGTATCGCGTGGATGCAAGCCAATGCTCGGCTCGTCCAATACATAAACTGAACCCACCAAACTACTGCCTAATGACGTAGCCAGGTTAATCCGTTGGGATTCACCACCAGATAAAGTATTTGACAAGCGGTTGAGCGTCAGGTATCCTAAGCCCACATCATTTAAAAAGCTGATGCGGTTGGTAATCTCCATCAGTAAGCGCTTGCCAATTTTAGCATCGTGCTCATCCAGTTGCAACTCAGCAAAAAACTGCTGCGCTTTATCCAAAGGCATTAAAACAATGTCGGTAATCGAATGGTCGCTGATTTTTACATAAGTAGCATCAGGGCGCAAACGGCTACCGCGGCATTCAGGACAGGTAGTTTTACCACGGTAGCGCGACAAAATTACGCGGTACTGTATTTTATAGGTTTGCTCTTCAACCTCTTTAAAAAAGGCATCCAAACCCCTGAAGTATTTATTACCGGTCCAAAGCAGCTTCTTCTCTTTATCGTTCAGTTGGCTGTAAGGGCGGTGTATCGGAAACTTAAATTTATCGGCTTGGCGAATGAGGTTTTGGTTCCATTCGCCCATTTTTTCACCGCGCCATGGGGCAATGGCATTATCGTAAACAGACTTGCTTTTATCTGGAATGACCAGGTCCTCGTCGATGCCGATAATTTTTCCATAACCCTCGCAACGGCGACAAGCTCCATAAGGATTATTAAAACTGAAAAAGTTGGGCGTAGGCTCTTCAAACTTAATTCCGTCCAGTTCAAAACGGTCGCAAAAAAAGTTTTCGCTTTCCTGTTCGTCTTCCGGCATTTGGTAACG